>JBATTM010000127.1:0-1777 GCA_049670545.1 Polyangiales bacterium | reverse complement strand
TGCGGCGGCAGCGCGAGCCCCTAGACTACGCGGCCCCTGACCTCCAGGGACGATGGATTGAGCATGTACGCGGTCATTCAAACAGGCGGAAAACAGTATCGAGTCGCGGAAGGCGACAAGATTCGTGTCGAAAAACTACCCGGCGAAGTCGGCACCAAAGTCGAGTTCGAAGAGATCTTGATGGTTGGCGGCGAGAAGGTCGCGGTCGGGACACCTCATGTGGGTGGGGCCAAGGTCGTCGCCGAGATCACAGCGCAAGACCTCGCGAAGAAGATCATCGTCTTCAAGATGAAGCGCCGCAAAGGCTACCGCAATCGTCGTGGCCATCGTCAGCCCTACACCGAGCTCCGCATCGATACGGTGAAAGGTTAAAGAGCCATGGCACATAAGAAAGGTCAGGGCTCATCCCGCAACGGTCGAGACTCCAAGCCGCAGTACCGTGGGGTGAAGGTGTTTGGTGGGCAGGCCGTCTCCGCAGGCAGCATCCTGGTTCGACAGGTCGGTCAATCGTTTCACCCCGGTGAGAACGTGGGCGTCGGCAAAGACTACACGCTCTGGGCGCGCGTCGACGGGGTCGTCAAGTTCGAACGGCGCGGTCGTTCCGGCAAGCGCGTCAGCGTCTATCCAGAAATCGGCTGAGCGCCTCTC
Source organism: Polyangiales bacterium (assembly GCA_049670545.1). Taxonomy (GTDB): domain Bacteria; phylum Myxococcota_A; class Polyangia; order Polyangiales; family Houyiibacteriaceae; genus SG8-38. The sequence continues at coordinate 1,129 of JBATTM010000127.1, read as the reverse complement.
TTGCAGGAGCGTTTCCCGGCGCCCGAGTTCGACTCCCCGACAGGGGGTGTGTTCCCGCCGCCGGTCGGTCGTCGCGTCTACTGCAACCGCCACCTGAGGCTCGACCAGATTCAAGCGGTCGGCTTCGACATGGACTACACGCTGGCGATCTATCGCCAGGCGGAGATGGATCGCCTCAGCATCGAGGCGACGGTCGCCAAACTGGTAGAGCGGGGCTATCCGGCCGAACTCGTCTCGATGAAATACCGGACCGATTTTCCGGTTCGAGGGCTTCTCATCGATCGCAAGCTCGGCAACGTCCTCAAGATGGACCGCTATCGGTACGTCAAGACCGCGTACCACGGATTTCGGAAGCTCACGCGGGAAGAGCGGCGACGCGCGTATCACACGCGCCGCCTACGACCGGGCACCGAGCGGTACCACTGGGTTGATACTCTCTACGCGCTGTCCGAGGTCGCGGTGTACACTGCGGTGATCGCACATCTGGAAAGCCATGGGCGTTCCGTCGACTTCCCCCGGCTGTTCGCTGACGTCCGTGAGTGCGCCGACCTCTCTCACCAAGACGGGTCGATCCTCGACGTCGTGCTCGCTGACCTCCCACGTTTCGTCGACCGCGATCCCGAGCTCGGCGTCCTACTCCACAAGTTTCGGAGCGCTGGCAAGCGCCTCTTCGTGCTAACCAACTCCGGACCCGAATACACCGATACCATGATGTCGTACCTACTCGACGATGCGCTCGCCGAGTATCCGAGCTGGAAGCACTACTTCGACTACATGATGACTGCAGCGAAGAAACCGTCGTTCTTCACTGGCAGCGCTCGGTTCATCGATTTCGACTCTGGCGAAGAGACCGAGTTGCCGTCTCGAGGCCATGTCCACACCGGCGGAAACATCGTGGGCCTGCGCAAGGCGTTGGGGGTGCCAGGCGACGAGGTGCTCTACGTCGGTGATCACATCTACGGCGATGTGCTTCGCGCGAAGAAGGAGTCGGCCTGGCGGACGGCAATGATCATTCAGGAGATGGATGATGAGCTGCGGACTCTGCGGGAGCACGCCGTTGGCTTCGGGCGCGCCGATGCGATCGAGCAGATGCGGACCGGGGTCCAAGATGAGCTCCGCGAACGCCAAG
>JBATTM010000126.1:0-3885 GCA_049670545.1 Polyangiales bacterium | reverse complement strand
CCAGGGCTCGATGTCTTGAAGGATCGAGCGGACCCCTGGCACCTGCAGGCCGACGTTGTGGGCGGTCCGCGTCGTGCTTTGGAGCCCGTGGCACACCATGCAGGCCGACGACCCGACGTAGGTCGCGTCGGCGCTCGGGCGACCGCTAACCCGTATATCCAGACGCATGCCGATCAGAGACGAGGTGTCGAAGGCGCTCCGCGCATAGTCGCCGCCCGGCAAATGAAGCGGATCGTCAGCCGCGGGAAACCACACGACGAAATGGCTACCCTCAGGGAGTGTCTGGAAACGATAGACCCCGTCCGACCCCACGTCAGCCTGTTCGTAATCGTCGCCACGCACGTCGATCAGATCCTCGATGGGCTCGTCGGTCGGGTCGGCGGCAGTTTGCGTGGGTGACAAGAAGAGATCGATCGGGGTCTCGGCCAGCAACGCGACGTCCGCAGCAGAGACGAGATAGACCCGGCCCCCAGGCAAAGTCGTGCCGTTTGGCTCACCGATGTGCCCCACCAGCCCGAAAATCTCCCGCTGGACGTCCATCACCGGAGGCGTGCTCGGCTCGCCAGGCACGCCCTGCGGCCCTTGGGGCCCCTCGGGTCCGACGTCGCCCGCGCAGGAAGCCAACACCAAGGCCGTTGGCAACCAACACGACCTCGCGCCGAGAGTCAGGCCACGCATGCGGCCATGATCGGAGAATTCGGACGCCGCATCAAGTGCCACGACGTCCGAAGTGCCAACGCGTCAGGGAAGCGGGAACCACGGCATATGGCCTACCGCCACGTCGCAACCATCGCATACGGTGCTGCCCTGACCGTGGCACAGTATACAGGTCTCAACAGCGCCCGGGTTCGGATCGCCCGGCGTCGGTTGCAACGACCCGTCGTTGTCTTGCTTGACCGAGAGCTTCGCCCCACCCGGAATGACGACGTGAGACGCGGCCGTGGCACCCGTGTGGCATTGCATACTCGCTGCCGCGTTCGAGGTCCGGTTCAGATCGTCTGTCTGATTGGCCAACGTGTCCTCGCGCTCTGGGGTGCGGGGCTCTGTCGACACGACCTCATCGGGGAAGTCGGCGTCGGTGAAGTTGTCGCTGATGAACGTAGTCGCGAAGCGCGGCTGCGTGTCTGGGTCGGTGGGATAGTACGTCTGACCGACGTGACAGGCGGCGCAGTTACTCAGCGCACCAGGGTACGTCACTTCGGTGTAATCATGCTCGCTTCCGCCAAACCCATAGATGACGACGTTCGCGGCATGAATGCCGTGAATCATGGTCTTGAAGTCGATTGAGGTCTCCCCCGGAATGCCCGCTTCTGCGCGCGCACGGATATCGGTCGCGTTCGCGTTGTGACACGTGACGCAAAGTTCGAGATTGTTGGTTCGATTGCTGCCGTGGAGACTCAACAGGCTGCCGTGGCAGTCCGCACATCGTTCCAGCGAGACACCAAGCTCCCGCGGCTCGCCCGCGCCCCCCGTCTCGCTGATGGCGAAGTATGAGACGGCACCGGTGACGGGGATCTCCGCCCGTTCGTCCGTCACAGGATTCACGACCGCGAACGGATGCCCCTCCATCGCAACAGCTAGGCTGCCGCCGGTCAGGCCTGCCGGCACAGCAACCGACGATGTGATGGTGTACGTGCCGTCTCCATTGTCGGTGCAAGAACCACTAGGAGGCACGCACGCAGAGAGAGGGTCGAGGCTCACATTCTGCGCGGGGGAGCCAGGACGGAATCCAGCCACCTCGCTACCCGTGTCGATGTTGGAGTAGTCGATCGAGGGCCACGCCAACATGACCGCAAGTCGCGCATCCCCACCCCAAGTCGCTGTATCGAAGGGGCCCCCGTCCTCGGCGAGGTCGTACGCGGAATCGCCATCGTTCGGATTCGTCACGCTGAACGTGATCTGTGGCAACTCCCCAACGTCGGTGTCGGTGGCCTCGATGATGTTGTATTGAAAGTCACCCGCAACGAGGAGCTCCGGGATCACGTGGCGGCCCACTGTGTCGATGGGCGGGTCGAACGTGTCGTTGTTGTGGCAGTTTCTGCAGGCTCCATCGTTGAAGGTCTGAGAGATCAGCTTGTGCTCCATACGGTAGGTCGAGAGCCCTGTGGTCTCGTCCGGAGGGTCGACTACCAACGCCACGACATCGGTGTCGACGTGGCAGCCACCACAAGCCAGAGAGTTGACGGTGGTCGACCAGTCGCCACCCTGCGGCGTCTCCGCCGACTCCTGGTGGCAGTTGGTGCACTCGCGGACGTCTTGGGGATAGGTAACCTCGGAGTAGTCGTGCACGGTGCCCCGGAATCCGACCACGACGTACGGCGCGCCTTGGTCATCTCGCAACGCGGATGCGTGGATCGAGTGTGCCATGTACGCCATGGAAACCGATTCGCCGTTGTCGGGGTCGCGCGTTCCATCGTTGTGACAGGTAACGCAATAACCCTCGGCGAAGCGGCCTCCTCCATGCAGCGCGAGCCGCTGATGGCAATCGTTGCACGTGGCAGTCGCCGCGATGCTCTTCTCCACCGTGACAGGGTCTCCGTCTGGCACGAAGTCGTAAGTCGGGTTGTCAGGGTTCAGCGCGCCTGCACCCGACAACCGAATCTCGACTCCAGCGCGAGTCGTGTACGTCGGTTCCCAGGAGACGGGAACGGGTGAGGTCACGTCCGTTGGATCCGTGGTGTAGTTGAAGACGTACGTGCCGTCGCCGTTGTCCGTCACGTTGATGATGTCTTCGCCATCTTCCACGGTGACCGCTCCGGGATCACGCGATGCTTGCTGTGCCTGCGGGAGCGTCGGATCACCCGCGCCGCCCGGCGTGGCGAGAACGTTGATGTAGCTCTCCCACCGCGACGTCTGCTGGGCGCGCTCGTCCGGCGTGCCCCCATTGACGATGACGGGGGGCTCGAGCTTTACCAGGGTCGCTGTGACTGCGGACGCTGGAACGCCGGTCACCGGATTGCCAGCCTGTGTCGAGATCGCGAACGTCATGACGGGCGGGCTCTCGATTGTGACGTCCGTAATCTCTGCGATCAGCGGAAGTCCCGCATCGACTAGCGCGGCCAGCGTATCGGGATCCGCGAGATCGAGAACGCCGCCAACGCCTCCAGTGCCGCCGCCACCGGTACCGCCACCCCCGGTGCCGCCACCTCCGGTGCCTGCCACGCCGCCGGATCCGCCGGTACCGCCGCCCGTGCCACCCGAACCACCTGGGCCCGTGTCGTCACCGCAACCCATCGCGGCGAGGCTCGCACCAAGCATCGCGACCAACCCAAAGCGCACCACCAAAGACATTTCGGTTTTCATTCCACCCTCACGCATTCTGTCTGCAGGCTGCGACTAGTGTCTACATCTCGCGTTCGATTACAAATGTTCATCATTGAAAAACACATTCAGAACTCGGTTGCCGCAACATCTGCGGCGGTCGAAGCATGAATCGAAAAATCTGCACTCACTCACTCTCCATGCGCGAGATTTTCGCCCGCACAAATCGATCTTCAGAACATCGGGAACGGCAACGTCGACTTGATCGCCACGTAGTCGGCGATCAGTCGCAACGCGACGACGACGGCGATCAACGTACATGTGTTCGCAAGCACGAGTCCCCAACCGATCCGCCGAAGGTGCCGCGCCGACGGCTTCGCGATCGCGAACGCGAGAGCGGCGCACGCGACGGGAAGCGCCGCGGCGAGGACCCACAACGCCCCTCGTGGCGCGAACGGGGCAGCCACGCCGATGGCGACGAGGACGAGACACAGCAAGAAAAGTAGAGCCCACTTGGACCGGACGCGAAGGGCTTCGTCGTCGCTCTTCGCGCGGGTTCCGGCGACGGTGAGTCGCACGACAGCCGTGCCGAGAAGCGCCACGGTCCACCAGATCAACGCCACC
>JBATTM010000125.1:0-2690 GCA_049670545.1 Polyangiales bacterium | reverse complement strand
GGCGACGGAGGCGCCGCGGGTGACGGAGGCAGTGGGGGCACGCCCGTCGCCGCGAACGCGGTCGAAGTTTGCCAAGCGTGGTGCCGTAACGAAGATCGCGGCCCGAGTTGCTGTGTCGGCGCCGGGTTTTGTTTCGAAGCCTGCTACGACCTGTGCGAGGAGTCGGTCGCAACGCTGACGTGCCCCGAAGAGTGGGCCGCTGCGCGCCAATGCGAGTTGGACTTCGCATGCGACGACTTCTTCAGGGAGTGCGAACCTCTGAACGGGCGGTTCGAAGGCTGCACGTTGCGGGCCGAAGCGGTGGAGTCCGGCGCATGTACCGGCGCGGCTGCGCTGTGCGGGCTCAGCGAGGCAGAGTGCCTCGACGCGTATGATTCCCAGAGCCGTGGCTGCGCCTCCGGGTGGAACAACTACGTGGCCTGTGCGATCAACGGGTTCAGCACCTGCGCGGACTGTGTCCAGTTGGCGGTACCGTTCGGGGAGACCTGTGACTGGCCCAGTAGTGCCAGTGAAGAAGCTCCGTTCGATCCGAAAGACTGCGACACTCTCTCACTTCCCCCGGCAGGGTGCGGAGGCACGTGCCCAGGTGGGGCCGATACGGAGTGTGGCTTCGGCACGTTCTGCGACGGCGACGTGTGTGAAGCGCAATGTGTGACGAACACCGATTGCGCGAGAATCGACTCGTGCAGCGTCCGCGGACGATGCCTGCCCCGGGTCTTTGGGCAACCGCTCCAGTGTTCGTTCCTCGACGATCCGCCCTCGGGATGCGGTGCTGGCTGCCCATCCGGAGCCACCAGCGAATGTCCGACTGGGACTTTTTGTACTTCGGGCGTCTGTGATGCGACGTGCGGAAGCGCGCAAGAGTGCGGGGTTGCGCAGGAGTGCAGCCCCACCGGCAGGTGCGAGAACATTCCTCTCGACGAATGCAGCGATGGGCGAAGCCTCGACTCCGGGTTCGTGAGTGACTCGAGAGTCGCCGACTGCAGCGTGATGGGCATCCCGATCCCTGTCGATGTCGTCTTCACGGGCCGGCCCACCGCCCCGCTTCAAGTCGGGAGCAACACGTACGAGATTCAAGCCTTCGTCGGGTTCTCCGAGAGCGTCGTCGACCTGCTGATCAACCTCACCACACTTCTCACGTTCCTCGACCTCACGGTCGACGTCGTGCCCACGGTCGGGACCGCTTCTCCGAGTACGGAGACTCTGCAAACGTCGCCGCTGCCCTGCGACCTCTCGCTGCAGTCTGGCGGAGGCGTGGGTGTGACGTTCCCCGTCAGCCAAGAAGTGTGGATACTCGACACTGGCATGACGCAAGAACTCACGCTCGAGAACGTGAGCGCTACTATCAATGCCTCGGGCTTGGAACTCATTCTCTCGACGGTTCCCGGCGGTGCGTGTCAGTGGGAAGACCTCCCGCCCTCGCTGACGTTCGTGGTGCCGTAGCGCGCTGGCTAGTCGGGAGGGATGCTGAACTGTAGGGTCGGCGGCCCCGCGTCGGTCCATTCGCAAGCTGGGTCGTCTCCGTCGGTTGCAAGCTCGAGCTCGAGGCCCGCGACATCGAGCACGAACCGGACATCTCGAAGTGTCAGCTCTTGTGGTGAACCTTGGTCGAGTGCCCATGTCCCCTGCCCGGCTTGAGTCGGAATGTCGATGGGCCGGTCCTCGATGAACGTCACGTCACATGGCAGAGGGGTCGTCGACAGCCCGACGGTGTTGGTGTCGGATGTCCCAGCGGTCGCAGCAACCGTGCCGACTAGCTCGGTCGCCGTCCCGTCCTCGGTGAGGTTGATGACGAGGTTCACGACTGCGACGGGCAGAGTCAACTGCATCTGCAAGTCGAAGGTGTTGTCTCCAGGCGCAATCGGTGCGGTTGGATTGGCCGTCAACAGGATCTCGAGTGGGATGGGAATCCCCATCACCACGCAGTCGAGGGGCCGCGCAGCAGATGCGTGCGTCGGGTCGATGGCGTTGCCGTCGCCGCACTGCGGCGGGATGAGCTCGCAACGACCGGGGTCGGCGCATCGCTCTCCGCTCTCGCAGTCCCCCGAGGAGAAGCACTCAGCATCGCAGAAGTTCCCGTCCGAGCAGAACGTCCGGGACCCACATTGGCTGTCAGAACCACTCGGGCAGCGATCTCCGCACCCGGAAGGTGGGGTTGGCAGAGCGAGGCACTCTGGTGGGTTGTCGCCGAAGTCCTCGAGCGCTGCGCCGTCAGGGAACCCGCAGCCGGTCAGGGAATCGAGATGGATCGCGGAACACTCTGCGCAGGAGCCGAACGGCTCGACAGCACAGCGCGTGTAGCTTGCCCATGCAAGGGCACACACCGGATCTCCATCATGGGCAGACACGCACTCCGCGCTGTCGACCAAGCAGACCATCGACAAACCGTCGCACCGCTCGGGAGCATCCACTTGGACCACGCACTGCTCCGCGCGATTGGCCGCGTCGTCGCACTCTCGGAAAAAATCATCGCAAGCAAGGTCGAGCTGGCACCGGCGCGCCGCGATCAACTCCGCCCCGCATACGCCCGCGGCGCTTTCGAGGCACGGCTCGAGACAGCCATCGCGACAGTCGGCGACGCAACAACTCGGCGCGAGCTGTTCGTTTCGGCACCACTGTCGGCAAATGGCTTCGGCCTCAAGAGCGGCAGTACCCCCGACGCCCCCCGCACCGGCGGCGCCACCTACGCC
>JBATTM010000124.1:0-3441 GCA_049670545.1 Polyangiales bacterium | reverse complement strand
AGGCACAACCTCCAACAGAAGGGAAACCGAATGAACTGGGACACGATTGAAGGCAAGTGGGAACAATTTACTGGGAAGGTCAAGACGAAGTGGGGCAAGCTCACCGACGACGACCTCAACCAGATCAAGGGACGCAAGGATGAACTCGTCGGTCGCGTGCGTGAACGATACGGGATGGCAAGAGACGAGGCCGAGCGTCAGGTCGATGAGTGGATCTCGAAAGTCTGATCCTGCGCGCCCCGATCACGGCGTCAGGCTGACGAGTTCGCCTGGGCCTGGGATCGGTCGACCGCTCTTGACGAAGTCGAGCGATCCCTCCGGGGATATCGTGAAGAGCGGCACCGCATCCAACCCGTAGGTTTCATGGAACTCCTCGGTCGAAAGGGCTGACTCGAGAGGCGTGGAGGTGATCGCCGCGCCGCTCTTCGTGAGAGCCGCAAGAGTGTCGTACGTGTTCCCAAGCGCAAAGCTTTCTGCCAAGAGCTCCAAGGGGAAATCTTGATTCGGTTCTCCGGGATCAGTTTCGGGCGCAAGTTGGTATACCTCGGAGTCGCCAAACGTCTTCGCGAAGTGGGACGCGGCAAGCGTGTTCAACTCGTCGTTGGGCGTGAGTGCCACGAATCGTCCGACGCCGTCGAGGTCTAGACGTTCCAACAACGGACGATGGAGGACCGCCCCACGGACGACCTCGAGACCCCTCAGACGCGCCTTCTCGATCTTCGAACGGTCGCTGTCGATGAGGATCGTTCGAAAACCCCGTTGATCGAGGGACTGCCCGAGCATACGCGAAAACCTGTCCGCGCCGAGGATCAAGACGCCCTTCGCCTCGCCCTGCCCGAGGCCGAGCGCACGCACGAGGGGCGTGGTCGAAAAGCCGTACACGAGAACCGTCGTCGCGATCACCAAGAATGTGACCGGCATCAGGACAGACGCTTCCTCGTATCCAGCGTCGACGAGTTCAAGGCCAAAGACCGATGAGACCGCGGCGGCCACGACGCCACGCGGTGCAACCGCGGCAAAGAGAGCTCTCTCTCTCCAAGGCAGGCCCGAGCGGATTGTGGCGACCCAGACAGACACGGGTCGGACGATCACGATGGCCGCAGCAACGAACAGCGCCGCCCCGACAGAAAGCTCGGTGAAGTCGCTCAACTTCATGCGAGCCGTGAGGAGGATGAACAGCGCAGAAATGAGGAGCACCCGAGCGTGCTCTGTGAACTCAATGCTCTGCTCAATGCTGACACGCTTCTGGGAGGCGAGCGCGACGCCCATGACCGTGACCGCCAACAACCCGGACTCTGCCTGGATCATGTTGGCGACCGCGAAGGTGACGAGCGCGGCCGGTAGAATGACCGCGTTGTGCAGAAACTCGGGGAGCATGTCGCGTTGACGCAGTTTGACGAAGAGGTAGGCCGCGAGGAGTCCGACGGCCACGCTCAACACCGCCGCCTTGAGAACACCCCCCGAGATCACACTTAGGGCGCGCTCGGTCTGCTCGATACGAATCCCTTGAAATACCAGGACTGCGAGAATCGCGCCGATTGGGTCGTTGATGATGCCTTCGAGTTTGAGGATCGAGCCGACGTGAGCCTGTGGTTTCGCATGACGGACCAACGGCCCGACGACGGTCGGACCCGTTACCACGAGGATTGCGCCCACAAGAAGGGCGACTTCGACGCTGACATCCAGCAAGTAGTGCGCGGCGATCGTCAGCAGCGTCCATGTCACTGGAACGCCGATCATGATGAGTCGGCGAACGGGCGTTGCCACCTTTCGCATCTCGTCGATGCTGGCGGTCAATCCACCTTCGAAGAGGACGATCGCGGCCGCAAGCGACACGAACGGGAATGTCAGGTCCCCGAGGATCTCGTCCGGGAGAAACAACCCGAAGACTGGGCCCGCCAAGAACCCAACGCCGAGCAAGATCAAGATGGAAGGGAGCTTGAATCGCCACGCGACCCATTGGGCTGTCGCACCGAGACCAATGAGAATCACGATCCCGTTGACGACGTCATGATTCATCTAGAGTTCGCCCCGACTTTCCTCGCATCCACCTGGCGCTATAACAGACCGCGATGACGATTGTACCCGAAGACATCGACCTTCTCGATTTGACTCGCCTCCTCCGGCAACGCTTCGGCGACTCAGGACCTGCCGGGTACGTCCGAGGGAAGACCGAGCTTCGAACAGCGGTGGTCGCACTGCTATCGTGCTCCGAAATCGAGGCTGAGCTCCTGGTCGATACGCTCGAAGCCCGAGGCATGATCTACTACGGAGGCGACAAGCGCAGCAGGATTGATGACCTCGAGAGCGCGTGGCACTGGGGCTGATTCAGCGTTTGGCAACATCGAGCTTGTCTACGACGCGGCCGACGCCATCTTGATTGCTGATCAGGGTTCCGATCGCGAGCCGAGTCGAAGCGCGCTCGACGGTCCCCGAGACGACAGCGATTCCTCCGAAGACGGCGACCTCCACGTCCGCGTCCGGAAACCTCGCACGCAGCGCGCTCGTGACTCGACGTGCGACGGTACGATCCTGCTGCTTCCCTCGCACCGATACGGCGACGTAGTTGTCGATCTTTCGGACGCCATGAACCTGCCCGACGAGCTGAAGCGCGCGGGCAAGCTCTCGTCTGTCCACGGCAGTACCCGTCAAGACCACGACTCCGTCTCGCACGGCGACGGCGAGCGTCGAGGGTTCGATCGACGAGGCGTGTTGGAGCACGGTGCGGACCGCACTCGCGATGGCGCGGTCGGAGCGTGGCTCTCCTTGGACGTCCACGGCGTCACCCAACACATCCTCGACACCCGGAGTCTCCGAGACGATCTGAATCGCGAGTTCCAGTTTCCACAGGGCATCGACGACGCCCTCGAGGATCACGAAACGGCGGTGGGCGTTGAGTCGAAGCTTGGGCCCGAAGTGGGTGGCGTCCGCCTTCAGCCGCGTCCGAACTTGCTCTTCGATGGCGATCTCTGACGCACGCTTTTTCCGGCCCCATTGGGAGCGCGCTGCCCCCGCGAGCCGGAATACGGTTCTCTCGAGCGCGCCAGCATCGAGAGGCAGCTCGAACGCGGCTTCGATGCCGGCGCGGTAGAGGTCGCGCGCAGCTCGAGGCGGCAGCGGTCCCTCGAGGACGACGAACACAGGGGGCGGGTCTTCGCGATCGCGAACACGGGACACGTACGCGGCGACGGATACCTTCGGGATGGGAGGAACCACGAAGATCGCGCGCGTGGTCTCATCGATCGACGCGAGCGCGGGTCCGGATTTTTCGACCCTTTCGCAGCGCGCGCCCTTGCGTCGAATTCGCTCGGTGATGCGCTTGGCGAGGCTGCTCATCCCGAACACCAATACCGAGGGCTGCTGCACGAGTCGTGGGTTGCGCCGGCGTCGCGTGGGCAGCGACCGCGCTTTGGAACGGGGCGCGCCTCTGCGGCGAGCCGC
>JBATTM010000123.1:0-4215 GCA_049670545.1 Polyangiales bacterium | reverse complement strand
GTTCTGCGGCGACCTCGAAAACTGCAGGGCGCGCGCCAGGGACAAGCCCCCCAACGTAAACTACGCGTTCTTTCAAGGCAGTGATGCCTCAGGCTGGCAGGGCTGGGGGATCGTCGAACAAAGCATGGTCGGAGAGATGTGCCAGATCGATGTGCAGTCACACGCGCTTACCGTCCCGGGCAGTGACACGATTCGGATCGATACCCGGCAGGTCGAAACGCTTTTCACAGGTGACATCGACACCGCAACGAACCAGGCGACGTGCACCGCGAGGGATGCGGTCGCAAACGTGCAAGACGATTCGCCTTGTCAGGCGGTGTTCGAACTCGTAGCCACGTTCGAGACTGGCCTCTAGTAGGCTAGGCTGAAACTAGCAGGCTGAAACGCCCGGCCTCCAGCCGCAGGGAGGCGGGCGTCAGTCCTGTCGATCGACGACTCCGGTGGTCGAGTCGGCCTAGCTTCGCTGGCGACGCCGGAGGATCGCGAGGCCGAGGAGGGTCAAGAACGAGAAGACGGCGAGGCTACCCTGATGCGAGGGGCGCACCGGACCCGCCGAGCAATCGAACATGTCGGCTCCATCGAGTAAGCTGTCACCGTCCCTGTCGATCGCCATGCGCATGCCTGAGCCCGGAGGCACACAAGTGAAAGTCAGGGCTTGCCCTGGCTCGACGGCCTCGGTGAGCAGTTCGGCTTTCGACCAGTTGCTTTCGGACGGGTCGTCGCTCTGGAACGCATTGCCGCCAACGTACAGCCATCCACGGGCCTCATCATCGACCACCCCTTTGACGATGAGGTCGCATTCGTTCACGGGGCCAGCCGTCGGGTCTGTGTAGTACGTGGTATCGGCGCGTTGAATCAGAAGATCAACCCGCGAAAGTGTATCGCCTCCGGTCGTTGCCGAAACCGTCGCTTGCTGACCGACGATCGGCGCCACGTTGCTGTCGAATGCCATGATGAACGCTTCGAGGTCTCGTTGCTGCGAGTCGTTGATATTGAAGACGCCAGCACCGAGGAAGTCGAATGTTTGGTCGATGCTGCCGTCGTGAAGAAACCCAAAGGCGCGGATCTGATCCCCTTGATCCGAACCGTCCGCGTCCGGGATGAACGGACTCGGCGGCGTCCCGAACATTCCCACCTTCTGGTACGCGTTGCGCAGATGAGGCACCTTGAACTCGGTCGCCTCCGTCTCGAAGGTGGACCCGCCATTGGTTCCAAAGAAGCCCAGGTCACGGTCGAGTCGATGGCAGTCGTTGCAACTGAGGACGTTGGAGTCGAGGCCTGGCGTGAAGTAGAGATTGAAGCCGGCGGTCTCCTGTGCGTTCAGGCTGTTGTCGAGCGCGCGGATGGGGTTTGGCGGATACGTGAGCTGAAGAGCGAAGTCGGTGAAGGCCTGCATGTCGCTGGGATCGAGCTCCCCTTCGTCTCGCCCGAGCAGACCGGGGAATGCGACGTTGAACGCGTTGAATGCCGCGACCTCGTCGAGCGAGTCACCTCCGGTCGCCGCGCCCGTTCGGTCGCCGCGCCAATGCATGGGACCGGCGTTGGCCATTCCCCGAAGGCTCTGCGTGGTCATGGGCCCCTTCAAGGGATCCAGAGGCTGCAAGTTGCAAACGATCGCTGTGACGAATGCGGGCAGGCCCAGATCGGAAATGGCACAGAGGTTCTGGTTGTTCACGAATGTGCCATCAGGGTCCCCGAGGTCCCACGCAATGTCATCCATGTCGCCGAAGATATGGCAGCTGCTGCACGACGCTTCGCCATTGCTCGAGGTGAGCTGCGTGTCGTAAAGAAACTTCCGCCCGGTCTTTACCGAATCCGGTTCTGGGGAGAGCCAGCCGCCGGCCGGACGGACCAGCCCCGTCCCGAGGTTGATGCTGTAGATGTCATTGCCGCCGCGGGTCGAGGTCACCCAGAGGAAGCCCCTGGCTTCGTCCAGCGCGAGCCCGGTGGGCCCCTCGACGGGAAACATGTTGGCGGCGTCGGGTACGAACGTGTCGTTTTCGAGTTGCGCGGTGTCGAATACAGCGACCGCATTCGACCCGAAGCCGACGACATAGAGGGTCGTACCGTCGCTGCTGACGGCCATGTCGAGAGGCGTACCCACGCTCCTCTCTTTGACCCCGGCGGGGACGGGGCTTACGCCGTAGGGGATATGCTTGTTGAGGTGGCGGGGGGTTACGGCACCGCCGGGGCTGATGACCGTCACGCGGGCTTGATGGAGGTTTCCGATCACCGAGGGCGGGTCGCCCGAGGGCTTGGGTCCGATGACGTTGACCCAGTCGCCGGGACCCTCGAACCGGACCCGATTGTTGGCGTCGGTGTTGGTGACGTAGAGATTTCCATTCACCGGGTTGACGATCATGTTGAAGAGCACCGTTCCGACCCCTGAAAACGCGCGCGTCTCAGCGGGTAGCGCGGCGTCCGCGTCGATCTCGAACACGTCCAAATCCGGCAGCGAGAACCGAACTGCGGGATTCCAGTTGTTGCCTGTCTCGTCTTCCCAACGACCATTGGACTCGTTGAAGCCGACGATGAGCCCCGTTTCGCGATTGAGCCCTCCCTGAAAATTGATCTCGGGGAAGGGGCGGCCCGCTGGATAGACTGTGCCCGACACGTTGCATGGACCCGCTCCATCGCATACCAGGGGCTCGCTGACCGCGGTCGTGCGATTCCCCGAGCGAAACACGGCGGCATAGACGGTCGAGCCGTCTGGAGAGGCCGTGAGCGCCCTTGGACGGTCCCCAAAGAGCGAGATTACTGTGAGCGGGTTCCCTTCGAGTGAGGACCCCAAATTGTTGCTGTCGAAGACCCACACGTCGGCCCTCCCGATGCCCGGCACATCGTAGTCGCCGTCAGGCCATGGGGTATTCTGACCGCGATGGGCAGTGGCGATGAACGCTCTGTCTCCCCCGGGTCCGGCGAACACGATCCCTCTTGGCTCGTCTCCGACGAGGAGCGTCCGAACGACTCGAGGTGGGTCGGCCGAGACGTCGACGATACTGACGCTGTCGGACACTTGATTGACGACCCAGACCTCGGCGTTGTTGCGCACCGCGACCGACACAGGCTCGAGGCCCACGGGAACCGACGCCACCAGGAGGGTTCTTCCGTCGTCAGTGGGCTCGCGAACTTCGAGGCGCCCTTCCTGGGTGTTGACGGCAAACAGCCGGCTCCCATCGGGAGAAAGGGCGATCGGTGTGACCGGATCCGATTCGAAGAGGGTATACGAGGGGAGTTGTGCCGTCGCGATTGAGCTGAGCAAAAACGCGAAGACGAAGAGACATTGGGCTAGGCCCAGACGCAAGAATTTGGCCACGGATTCCTCCAGGGAGCTACTAAAACGGGTTGCGATAACGGTATCACCGATGCCGACCGCGGGGTAGTCGACTTCCCCGGAAAAAGCGACCACTCGGCGGTCGCGGGCAGGTGTATCGAGACCGAGACGGCCGTCGGGGCCGCCTGCCTCGGGGAGCCGCAGTTGGAACCCGGCCACTTCCCAGCAGCGGGGGGCTGCTGGGAACTAACGGCCGGCCCTCCGAGGGCTACTCCACGGGGAGCGTGATGGGGGCGCCTGTGTTGGGCGCCGGGTTGTCGAAGTTACAGGACGATGAGTCCACGTTGAGTGCCGTACCGCTCGCTTGGATGGTCAGGCCAATCAAGAAGTTCCCCGTGAAGTTGACATCGACGTTAGGCGACGACGTGGCGGTCACCGCGGTGACGGCTGGGAGGATTTCGTCGTCGAGGACCAGCGTGTTGGTTCCCCCCGTGAAGAAGCCTAACAACTCGCCCGCGACAGTCGGGTCGAGGCTGTTCGTCACCTCGGCTGGCACGCCGGACGTGATGCTGCTGATGATGTCGGCGCTGTCCACCGTCACGAGACCGGCGGCCGTACTCAGGGCCGGGTTCAGTGCGGTGTCCGTGATGTCCGTCGTGAGGTTTCCATCTCCGGTAGACGATGCATCAAGGGCGACGAAGACGTCCAGGGCGAGCTGCGAATTCAGAACGCCACCGGGGACTTCGCATCCACGGACGACCTGCGCGCCGAACTGCGCGCATGAACCACCGCCTGGAACACCTGTGGGGCTCAGCGTGCAGCCCGTGCAGATCGTGTTCGTGGAGTCGTAGGTGCAGTCCGAGGCTTGTTTCGGCTGTGCGTTCCAGCCGGTGCTTCCGGACCCTGCGCCGATGATCCCGTCGGGCGTTCCGCCTGCGCCG
>JBATTM010000122.1:0-2310 GCA_049670545.1 Polyangiales bacterium | reverse complement strand
CTGGTGGCTCGCTCCAGCGCCCCTGGGCGATGTCGGCACGGCGCTTGACGTAGCCCACGCGGCGGTCTGATGTCGTGCCGTCGAGGTCCAACGCGCCCTCGTAGAACTGGGCAGCGCTGACGTCGAAGACCTCCAGCTTGATGTCGCCAGCGCGGCGAAGCACGACTAGCGCATCGGCGCCGGCGATGCTTCCCAAGCGCTCATACGAGGCCAAGTCTTTGCGCGGGTCGACGCCGAGGCTACGTCGCAGCGACCGCACGCCGTCGAGCCCGTCCTCGGTCGTGGTGGGCGTTCCCATCAGCGCTGCGCGAAGGGCAGGATCCGTAGGCGTCCGTAGCCCAGACGCGGCGCATTCGTCTTGAACCGTCGAGGCCATGGTCACGAGGAGGTCGTCCGGATCCCCGGCGACGACCACGGCGACCTTCGGGGGGAGGGCCGGTTTGTCGGCAGCAGTGTCAGTGTCAGCGTCAGCGTCAGTGCCAGTGTCGGTGCCAGTGTCGGTGCCAGTGTCAGTGTCGGTGTCTGCGCTCGTATCTGCCCCACCGTCCGCTTCTCCGGGTTCCTGGGCCTGTGCCGGGTGGGCCACCCCTAGCATCAAGATAAGCATGCAGATCAAGCGCACGGGCGAACGATAGGCAACAGACGGGATCCGCGCTAGCGTCCGCCCGGCTCGAATGGGTATCGACAAGGTTCAGTTCCCTCACGGGGTCTGCCTGTGCGTCGGCTACGACGGAACGGGCTTTCACGGGTGGCAGGCGCAGCCGGGCCTTCGGACGGTCCAGGGGGCCCTCGAGGAGGCGATCGACCACATGGGGCTCGAGCACTCGCCCGTGCGAGGCTGCAGCCGCACCGACGCGGGTGTGCACGCGTTGGGCCAGTTGGCGAGCTTTGCCTGCACGCACGAGGTGCCCCCCGAGGGCTGGACGCTCGGCCTCAACGCACGGCTTCCGGACGACGTGGTCGTCCACGAGGCCCAGCCGTGCTTCCGGCGGTTCAACCCTCGTTTCCATGCGGCCCACAAGCACTACCGCTATCTCGTTCGCGTCGGGCAGCATCGCGATCCACTCCTCAGGAAGCGCGCCTGGCAGCTCGGGCGCAAGGAGGGGCGCCTCGGCGGGTCACGGGAAGGGCACACCGTCGAAGACTTCCTCAATGTCGAGGCGATGCAGCAGGCGGCTCGCGCGTTTGTGGGCACTCACGAGTTTCAGGCGTTTCGCCAGGCTGGGGATGCGCGCGAGATTACGGAGCGCACCATGATGCGGGTCGACGTCGTGCCCGGCTGGAACTCCCGTCGCGACCTCCTGGCGCTCGAAGTCGTCGGCAACGCGTTCATGAAGAACATGGTGCGCATCATGGCGGGGACGCTCGTCGAAGTGGGGCAGGAACGCATTTCGCCGGACGGGATCGCAGACATGCTCCACGCGGACGCGTCCCGATCCGATGCAGGTCAGACCGCCCCGGCGCACGCGCTGACCCTCGTCGAGATCACCCTCGCTCGCTTCGAAGGCGTCGCAGATACCTTCGACCGACCGACAAGTGGGACCCCGCCGCGAAGGAATGCGCCAGAGGTAGACACGGCCAAGTAGGCCTGCTCAGAAGGTGAGGCCGAGCCCGCCCGTGAAGTAGAGGTTGTCGCCGAGGGGGGCGCGGCTGTTGGCGTCCGAACCGGCCAGCTCGAAGAAGAAGAACGAGCTGTTGATCCCCCAGTCTTCGTCGAGTGCGTTGGCGCGGCGTTCGTTGATGAAGTTGAGCTCGATGGCGAACTGGATCGCCCACCCGAGGCCGTGGGTTCGCCCGCTCTGCTTGCCGGCCCCAGCATCTTCGCTGAAGAAGAGGCTGTTGAAACCAATTTTTCCGGTGAAGACGAACGGCACAGGTGTGTAGCGCGCCAAAGCATCCACTCGGACTACGGCCATCGCGTTGATTGGAAACAGGCTGAACTTCGCCCGCTGCGTGGACGGAACGCACTGGGGCAGAAACTCGGCCTCGCAGGCAAAGCCCTTGTATCCGGCCCAACCTCCGGCGACTCCCAATCCGATGGGACCGACAAACGGGATCCGGTATAGGAAGAAATCGAACTCGACCAACAGGAGGGGCCCGTTGTCGCCTGGATAGATCACTTCGAATTCCTCAGTCCCAGGGTCGGGCCGGTACGCACCGACACCGAACGAAAGCAAGTACCCTTCTGGACTCCAGCCGGTGGCGGGAGCGCTCTCGATCGCTTCGGCGCTGGCAACCCTTGGCTGCAGAGCCCAGAGGGCCAGCAGCGCAAAGGCTAGAGCGAATGCCTTCACCTAGACGCCCTCCTTC
>JBATTM010000121.1:0-2514 GCA_049670545.1 Polyangiales bacterium | reverse complement strand
GATACAGGGCGGCGTTGTTCGCTTGACCGATGCGGTACGTCACGCCGCCAAGCTTCACGTCGTCGAACGGAGAGCCGGTGGCGACCAGCGCCTTGCCTTCGGTCCAGGTCAGGATCTCTTCGGGTGTCGCCTCCGCGAGCGGGGTCGGATTGGAAAGCGGAAAGATGATCGGTCGGTCGACCCCTTTGGCCATCGACTTGACGATCGCCTCGCTGAACGTGCCAGGAGTCGTCGACGTGCCGATGAGAATGGTTGGCTTGACCTCGGCGACCACGGTGGCGAGGTCGATGATGCCGTCGCCGCTTGCGGCGGTGGCTCGGAGATCCGCCATGGCCGGCCAGCGTGTTTCTGCTTGTCGATCAACCTCGCACGGAGTGCGGCTCCAAGTGGCGACCTCTGCTTCGGGCCGCGCGTAGGGGCGCTGGTAGTCGAGGAGTCCATCTGCCATGTCGTCCGTGAGCAGGCCGGGCAGATCGACCACCCACACGCACCGATTGGCGTCATCGACAGAAAGACCGGCCCGCACCATCTCATCGCGGATCTGATCGGCGATCCCGCAACCGGCCGTTCCTCCTCCTACGATCACGACGCGCTGCTCGGCCCAGGAGGTGCCCGCGAGTTTCACGGCGTTGAAGAGGCCCGACATGGTGATAGCGCCCGTTCCTTGCATGTCATCGTTGAAAGTCGGCACGTCGTCCCTATAGCGGGCGAGGATGCGTCGACAGTTCGTCGAGCCGAAATCCTCCCAATGCAGCATGGCCTTCGGGAACAACTTCTTGGCGGCTTGCACGTAGGCGTCGACGAAATCGTCGTACTCTTTGCCTCGCACTCGCCCACGGCGAACCCCGATGTAGAGCGGATCGTTGAGCAGCGTCATGTTGTCGGTTCCGACGTCGAGAACCACGGGAATGACCCGATGTGGATCAACGCCGGCGGCCGCGCTGTAAACCGCGAGCTTCCCTATGGCGATATCGATGCCTCCCGCTCCCCAGTCTCCGATTCCGAGGATCTCTTCCGCATCGGTCGCGACGATGAGATCGATTTCATCGGCACTCGCCCCGAACCTGCGCATGTGCTCCTCGACCCGATCGGGCTCGTCGATCGAAAGGAAAAGGCCTCGAGGTCGAGTAAACACCTCGCTGAAGCGTTCGATAGCTTCGCCGACCGTCGGGTCGTACACGACTGGGAGCATTTCGAGGAGGTGTCGCTGCATGAGAGCATAGAACAGGACGACGTTGTTGTCGTGGAGCCGCCACATGTATACGTGTTTGCTGAGGTCGTCTCCGAGCGAGCTATATTGCTCATAGCAGCGGACGAGTTGGTCCTCGAGGTCCGCGCTAATGTTCGGGGGAAGGAGACCCCCGAGGCCCAGAGCCTCGCGCTCCTCGACGGTGAAGGCCGAGCCTTTGTTGAGTGCAGGGTCTCGAAGCACTTCGAGTCCTCGGGCCGTCGTCTTGATCCTGCGCTTGCCCGCATCTTGGATCACCTGAGCTTGCCTACTGTACACTGATCACCTCCAAACTATTCGTGGCCCCGTGTGAACCTGTGCAAGCGCGCTCTTATTCCTGTTGCCGCGCCCGAACGTCCACTGTCGCGACCACGTCCGCGTCGGTGGTCAACGGATCTTGCCCCCGCGACTCCCCGAAGGGCGGCGGGAATGTGAGAATCTCGATTATCGCGCGTCTATCACGACATCGTCAACGAAGAACCGATCCCCATTGCCGCTTGCATCGGCGCGGATTCGAAACTGTGCCTGTGAGAGGTCGAACTGGGAGGCTGTCACGACGACCTCGGGGTTGTTGAAACTCACCACCCCGCCGTTTTCTTGTGCATCGAGGAAGTCGACGTCATTCACGTACTGCCCCACCTGGTTCCACTGGGCGCCATCCCAGAACTCGACGAGAAGGTCTTCCTGACCTTCGATGCTGTCGGCCGAAAACCAGAACGTCATGCGGACCTCGCTGAAAGCGGAAAGATCCTGGACGGCGGACTCCATCGAGGAGGCTACGCCGCTATCGTCTCGCAACCGAATCGCAAACGAAGGACCGTAAATGAATGCAGACTTGTTGTTGAATTGGCCGCGGCGCGCGTCACCGCCGCCGAGGCTGAAGCTTCCCAACCCAGTCTCGAAATCATCGGTACTGACGTTTTGCCACTGGGGGCGGGAGAGTCTGGCGAGCTTGAGCTCGAACGCGTCTCCCGATGCCACAACCGAATCGACGTATGCGAACAAGATGTCGCCGTTCGGTGCAGTGTCCACCGGGGCTTCACCTGTAATGTATTGCGATGATTCGCTATCGATCAACGTGGGCGGCTCGCACACGTCGTCGAGGTCGCATATGGTCGCGTAGCGCTCCAGCCGTCCCTCGAGGAACGTGACCGCGAGGTCTCCCGATGGAAGTACTGCAGCGCGAGCATCTCTTGTCTCGACCGCGCTATCGGGGAAAACGTTTATCGGTGCGGCGACTTCCGAGCAATCAGGAGTCAGGCACCGCTGGTACCGCGCTTGTGCCT
>JBATTM010000120.1:0-1979 GCA_049670545.1 Polyangiales bacterium | reverse complement strand
GAACGTCGTCGTTGGAGCGATCACGCGAAGTTGTCCGGTCTCGTCATGCCGATGTGGAGAGCCTTCGGATCGCGTGCTCGCCGCGCAGACAACCGCTGCCAGTCGATACACACAGTCGACCGCCGTGCGCGGGTCGTTCACGCCCGGAGACAAGGCGCGCAGGGCGATTTCGGTAAGTTGGCCGACGAGAAACCTCATGTCTTGGACCGGTGTCCTGTGGTCACCGATGATGACGCACTTCTCAAAAGCGGCTCGTGCGTCGTCGACGTCGCGGCAGCTTCCCATCCGAGCGATCCGCGCCCCCTGAACCACGAAATCGCCAGGTCGGCGTTCGAGGAGAAGCACGGTCTCCTGCTGCTCTACCATCTTCATGAGGGATTCCGCGTCGATGATCCGAATGAATCCACTCGATGGAGCCCTCAGGACTGTCCCTGAGGTTTCAAGACCCTTCACGATAGCCTCGACGTCTGGAATCTCCGCCGAGCCGTCGTCGTCCGGCCCGATGTTCTCCGAAAACACTTTGGGCAGCTGAACCTGGATCTCCTTCGCGACAGCCGCGATGACGCTCGACGCCTGTATCGACGTGGCGGTGTGATGAATGAAGTAGACCAAGACGAATACGCTCAGCGCTGCGAGGCCGACCGCCACGGTAGTCGCAATGTGGGGTGACTCGTCTGCGCGCACGCTGCGAAGGACCAAGAGGCTGTAGAGGAACGTCGCCACGAACGTACCAAAGGCGACTTGATTGGCGCGATCCCGAAGGAAGTTGCGGAGGAGCCGCGGTCCGAACTGCGACGACGCCAACGTGAGAGACACGATCGTGATCGAGAACACGACGCCTGTCACCGTGATCATCGACCCCGCGATCGCGGAGAGCACCGCAAGTGTCCCTTCGGGGCCCGCGTCAGACACCCCCGGAATCGATCCCAGGGAGACCCTCCGATCGAGAGAGACGAGCGCGACCGCAGACACGCCAGCACCCAGCGCCATGACCATCGGAAGGACCCAATAGCTTTCCCGAACGGTCACGAACAGATCACGAACGCGGCCTATGAGCGGAATGCGGTCCATCTCGAGAACGTAGCGCGCTACGCGTGTTTCGCTCGTTTCACGGACACGTGCCCTCACGCGCCCCATCGCACCGGTGTGCGATCACTCGGGTACGGGCTCTTTGACGGGTTCGCCGGCCTCGGCGTACTGTACCTCTTCGATGTCGACACTCCCGCGCGGCCATGATGGAACCAGACGATGGGGCGTGTCCGAGCTCGTTGATCTCGAGGCCCAGATGTTCGCCGACCGCGACCAAATGGACTCAGATCTCCGCGCTCGCGACGAGGGAGTGGTGCCGCCGTCGACCCACGTCTCTCGTCCTGCGATTCTCGCGGCCTGGGTCCATGCGACCCGGGCGACCCGCGAAGCCCCGTTGCCAGGCCGCGCTTTCGAGCGAGCCTACCGGCAAGCCACGGGCCTTCTCGTCCTCATCTCGTTCCTGGTTGGATGGGGTTCGGCATCAGCCGTGCTTCGCTTCACTGGCGCGCAACCGGTCAACATCCTCGTCGTCCTTGGTCTCTTCGTGGTGGGGCAGCTGCTCGCCGTCATCGTCACGATCGTCGCCTTCGCGGTTGCCGCGTGGGTTCCCGCAGTTTTCGAGAATCGTCCGGTGGTGGTCTTGGTGAGAGCCGGAGTCGCATGGCTCTGGAGTCGTGGTCGCAGGCATCTAACCGAGGGCGAAGGGGCGGACGCAATCCAATGGATGCGGAGACGCCGACCGCTCTATGCGCGAGCCGAGCGCCATCTCGTGTTTGGTTCGCTCCAGCGGGCTGCGATCGGCTTCAATCTGGGCGTGCTCGTGGCGTTTCTCATCACGGTGACCTTCACCGACCTCGCCTTCGGGTGGAGCACCACCCTGCGCATTGGTGTCGACGAACTCTACCGCGCGTGCAGCCTGCTGGCAGCCCCGTGGGCGCCCTGGTGGGAAG
>JBATTM010000119.1:0-1741 GCA_049670545.1 Polyangiales bacterium | reverse complement strand
CCGCCGCCGCGAGTTCGAGAGCAACCGCGGTGTCGACGCTGGCGACCGATAGCTGCGCAGCCACGAAACCGATACGGGCGTCTAGGCCCTCGTCTGCGATCGACTGCGCGAAGCCCTCGAGGAGTCGGTCGAACCCAGCGTCGTCGAGCTTACCATCGGTGAGCGTGCGCATCGCACCTCGCAGCGCGGTGCGCTCGTCTCGTTGGCACAGCCCGTCCGCGCTCATGACGAGAAACAGGGCTTCGGTCAGCGGGGCCACGCGGCGCATCAACGCATCTCGCTCGGGCGTCCCGGGCTCCTGGAACCCGTCGAGTTCGGGGACCTTCCTTTCTCCCGCGTCAGTCCCGCGAGCAAGAATGAACTCGCGAACTTTTCGCGTGAGATCTGGGTCGAATCGCATGCCCCTTGTTGACACGTAGGGCCGACCCTACGCAATACACATGCCGTGGGGTGACGAATGGTGCACGCGACAACGCGACAAGACTCTGGAGTTCGCCTGCGATACGGTTCTCCCCAACGCGACAGACGCGTGGTACCGAGCCATCGACGTCGCGGCGCCATCAAGCACGACCTTTCGTTGGATTTGCCAGCTCCGGGTCGCGCCCTACAGCTACGACTGGATCGACAATCGGGGGCGAACGAGCCCACGTTCGCTCACGCCCGACGTCGACGTACTGGCTCCCGGACAAACGGTGATGTCGGTGTTCGACCTCGTCTCATTCGAGCCGGGTGCACAGTTGACGATGCAACTCAAACGAACGAACGTCTTCCCACCGATCGCGATCACCTACCTTGTGGTGCCCGACGGCGGTGATGCCAGTCGAATCGTGGTCAAGGTCTTGGTTCGATACGGAGGCCTTCGCGGCGCGCTGCTCCGCCCCTGGCTCGCGCGTGCCGACCTGTTCATGATGAAGAAGCAGCTGCGAACCCTCAGGGACCTCGCCGAAGAGCACCCCAAGCCTTGACGGGACCCGTGAACTTCGGCACTCCTGCATCTGTGATCAACATGCAGCACCAGCCGCCGCCCGAGCGCCGCGACGCCATCGCGCGGGCCGGCCTCGAGAGCTTGTTCACGATTTCGAGCCTCGACGGGGACCCGAGCGAGCGTGCACTTGCAACGATGCACGCGGTCGCCGAGCGCCTGTTGAAGGTTGACATCGATTTCGACTCACTTCGGCGCACCACGCCGGCCGCGGTCGCGAAGGTGGTCCCCGAGCAGGAATGGCGGGAGCGAATCTTACGGGGCATGACGGTGGTCTCGTTGCTCGACGACGATCCGAGCGAGGCTCAGGTTGCCCTGCTCGACGAAGCCGCCAACACGTTCGGCGTCGACCCGGCACCGGTGCGGATGTTTCGAAACTTCGTACGCGACCGCTTCGGCCTCGTGCGACTCGACGTCGCACGCCGGAGCTTCATTCGACCAGCCACGGGGGCCTACCTCAAGAACGAGGGCGCCCGTGGCGCCTGGGGTCTTGCGCTGCAACTCCTCGGCCGCGAGGACAAGGAAACCGCGGCTCGGTACCACAAACTCGACGCGTACCCAGCCGGCACCTTCGGACGGGCGTACGCAGACTTCATCACCCGCAATCGCTTCTCTTACCCAGGTGAGGTCGGCGGCCCCCCAGCGCCCGCGATGCGCCACGATTGCTGTCACGTCCTGGGCGGCTACGGAACGACTGCCGCCGAAGAATGCGCGGTGGTCGCGTTCCAAGCTGGCTTCCAGAAGGAAGACCCGTTCTTC
>JBATTM010000118.1:0-18545 GCA_049670545.1 Polyangiales bacterium | reverse complement strand
ACGAATACCGAGGTGCGGCCGAGTCGATGGGGAGATGTCACCACGACGTCGGTCCTACTCGGCATGCGCACCGATCGTCAACGCCGCAAAAAAGTAGGGCCGCTCACCGGGAGATGAGCGGCCCTTGCGCCGAAGCGCTGTGGTGTTGAGAAGAGGATTTGGGATGATTAAGGAGCGATGAGCGCAGCCGGTTGCTCGGCGTCGATCATGCCCCAAAGCTGCGGTGCGAGACCCTCCGTGGTGTCCTCGTCCACGGCGACGACGACACTCGCCACATTCGGTGTGACCGGTACGTCGACGCCCAGGTCAGCGAAGACTGGCGGACAGTCCTCGGTGACATTGAACGCAACGGTCAGCGTGGTTGCCGGCACGTCGAGAACGCCGGTGGCCGGGAAGATGTCCCCGAAGACGAAGCCCGGAATCAGTTCGGTGCACTCCGTGATCGGGGTGTCGACCGTGACGATGTTGACGGGGTTAAGCGCGGGGTCGTTGGCGCCGTGGCCCACGAACACGCGGCCTTCGCCGTCCGCCAAACCGTCGATCGAGGTGTTGAACACCATCACGTTGACCGGAAGCTCTTCGTTGGTGCGGTACGCAACGACCGTCAGGTCGGTGCCGTCGACGATTTCGACGCCGTCGAGCTGAAGTAGAGGCTCATCCGCTCCGGGAAGCCCGATGCCGAGGTCGTAGGTGCCTGCGTCCAAGGGGATGCGTCCCGTCGACTCGCTGTACTCGAGCGTCACGCCACTCGCGGCGCCGTTCACGTAGATCTCGACCTCGGTATCCTCCGCGGTGGGAACCTCGGGGGCGAGATGAACCGCCGTCACGTTTCCTGTGCCAACGACCCCGCCACCGGTACCGCCGGTCCCTGCGTCGCCACCCATACCGCCTGCGCCAGCCGTACCAGCAGTACCGCCCGTAGCGCCGCTATCATCCCCGCAGCCGACGAGTGCCAGTCCAAGCACCGCCACGACTGCCAAACCCAATGTTGCCTTCTTGTCCATATTTCTCCTCCGACCTGTACAAGTCATGTTTAGTTCTTGTACAGCTTCTACCGCGTTGTTGAGATGTGTCAAGAACGAGAACGCACGATTTTTTGAGTAAGTGGTTGATAGGCGAAAAATGTAGGTATAGACGTGAGTTAGACAGGATCAGGTCAGGACCGAATTCCGTCCCGAAACGCGATGTCTGAAGAACCGAAGTACCGGGTAGGCATGGTCGCCAAGATGACCGGGCTCTCGACGCACACGCTGCGCGTCTGGGAGAAGCGGTACGCGGCAGTGCTGCCTCATCGCACCGAGGCCGGCGGGAGGCTCTATACAGACCCGGATGTCGAGCGACTGAGGTTGCTGCACCGGCTGGTGGAAGAGGGCCATTCGATCGGCGGAATCGCACAACTTCCCACCGCGGAGCTGCGAAGAATGGCGGCACAGTTTCCGTCGCCAGAGATCGGGACCGGTTCACACCACCTGAAAAGGCTTCGGGAGAGATTCATCGGGTCGATCGAGCGTCTCCGAGTCGGTGAAGCCGAACAGATGTTGTCGAGAGTCGCCCTGAGTACAGAGCCGGGCGAGTTCCTCCGAGAAGTCGTGGGGCCGATCTTGCAAGAGGTTGGCGACCGATGGGAGCGAGGCGAACTCCGCATCGCACACGAGCACGCGAGCTCGACCGTGATGCGAGGGCTCCTGTTCTCCTTGATGCGTCTCTACCCAGCCAGCGACTCGATGCCCTGCGCCGTCGTGGCCACGCCCTCCGAAGAACACCACGAGCTCGGCGCGTTGATGGTCGCAATGCTTGCGACCATGCACGGCTGGCGCGTCCTCTACCTCGGTGCCGACCTACCGGCCGAAGAGATCGCATACGCCGCCGAAAGCGCGAACGCGAAACTCGTCATGATCTCGGTGAGCAACCTAAGCCCAGAAGCATCGAAGGCGGCGTTCCAGGAGATCGAGGAGGCTGTCGCAGACGACGTACGCATCCTTGCCGGGGGCCGCGCGGCGATGGTCTCCGAATCGAGCCGGATCGAAGTGCACCAAGATCTCGATGCCGTGGACCAGGTTCTCGGTCGCTAGGTCGGCGGGCCGGGCGGGATGCTGTCTTGTACGGCACCCTTGATGACCTTCTGGGCGAGGGTCGCAAGACTTCTCGCGCCGCTCTTCTTGAGCAGCGAGCGAATCTGCGCTTTCACGGTGTTCTCAGCGACGCCGAGCGCATCGGCCAGCTCCTTGCGCGACAAGCCATCCACAGAAAGCGTCAGAAGCTCCGTCTCGCGGCGGGTCAGCTTGAGCTGCCGCGCCAGGTGCTCGATGCGCTGGCCGATCGCAGCGTCGTCCACGCGCTCCTGCGCCAGCGCCCTCTGAATGAAGGGGTTGAGATTGTCGGCGGAAGCCGGCTTGCACACGTACTCCCCGCGCATCGTCTGGACTCGATTGACCACGTCACGGTTGAGTTCGCCCGTCAGGACCAACACCGGCAGTGCGCCGTGCTGCTCGCGAATCTCCGCCAGAAGGTCGAGACCGTACCCATCAGGCAGGATCAGATCCAAGACGACGCCAGTCCACTCGTCGTGCGCACCGAGTTTGTCGCGGGCCGCGGCCATGTTGTGGACCACATCCACGGGGCCGTGGCGCCCGAACGTCCGCGCGAGTGTTCGCGCAAGCGTCGGCTCGTCCTCGACAATCAAAAACCCTCCCGGCATGCGGCGTACGCTAACCCAGTTGACCCCTTCGGTGGTACCGTTTCCGGCTAGTTTGGTTCTTTTTTAACCCTTCACCGGGCGAGACCTTGCATAAATACTTGAATTAATTGATTAATTTTGCTTCGCCAACGACATCCTGGAGCCAGAAACGGGCTCGCGAGATCATCCCGTCGGGCGAAGAATTCCCACTCACTTGACGCAATGGGTCAACCCCACTTCAATGATCGGGCTATGTACGCGGTGGTGATCACCGACGAGGGGGGCGCGCAGCAAAGGCTCGATTTTTCGAAGCCCGAGCTGACCGTCGGACGCGTCAACGGAAACGATATCGTCTTGGCGAAACGGAACGTTTCCAAGCAGCATGCACGGTTGTCTCTCGAGGACGAAAAGGCCGTCGTGGTCGACCTCAACAGCACGAACGGCACATGGGTCAATGGACGAAAGATCACGTCACCCCATCCGCTCAAATCGGGCGACAAGATCTACATCGCAGACTTCATCATCACCCTCGAGGGTGCCAGCGCGACACGCGACGGCAGCGTAGTCCCAAACAACGTCTCGGAACCTCCACCTCCACCCTCGGGCGCCACGGCGCCGAAGGCCCCTTCGGCGATCCGCGCTTCGATGCCAGTGCGGTCGTCGATGCCGCTCCGGGCACGAACCAGTCGCCCCAAAGACCCGCTCAAGACCAGCCTTCCGCCACGCAACGAAGGCCGACCCACGGACGAAGCGGAGCGCAAAGGCCCGCAACAGGATCCGCTGGGAGAACTGATGATACGCCTCGCGACGCGGATCGATGTCGAGGATCTCGCGCCGGAGTCGATGAAGAATCAAGAGCGTTGGTCCGCGACGCGCGCCGCAATCGCCGAGACGTTTCTGTCCATGCAAAAGGACGGCTCCGTGACCGCAGACGTCGACATGCGCGAAGTCGCCCATACCGCCCTGCACGAAGCGGTTGGGCTCGGCGCGCTCGACGACGTCCTTTCGAACGACACGGTGCAGATGGTGGTGGTCAACGGACCCAACCGCGTCATGATCGACACGGGCGCGGGTCTCCGTCCCACCGCCCTCTCGTTCTCCTCTGCCAAGGCGTTGGACATCGTTGCAGGACGGCTAGCTGCCCAGAGCGGCCGCACATGGAACGAGCAGCTCGCGTTTCACGGACGACTGTCGTTCGGCCCTCGGTTGACGATCTTGCGACCCCCACTAGTGGCGCAGGGGCCGGTGATCGAGATCCGGATCGGACCCAAGGCCTCGTTGGACAGTCTTTCCGAGGCCGGTTGGATGAGTGCCAGCACCGCTGCGTACCTTCGGAAAGCCACGGCCGAGTGCCGGAACATCGTGGTCGTCGGCCCGCACGGCGCCGGGGTCACCACGTTGGTCTCCGCACTTGCGAGAGAGCTACCAGAGGAAGAGAACACCGTGGTCGTCGAAGCCGCCCCAGATCTCGATGTGGACCGCACCCAGGTGATCGCCTTGGCCGCGGCCGACGCGGGCATCTCGATGCAGGATGCGCTCAGCTATGCAGCCCGCCTTCGGGCAGACCATGTCGTGGTCAATGGCCTCGCTGGATCGGACGCGATGATTGCGCTGACATCGATTGGCGGGCGCGAGCCGGGCCACATCCTCGGCGTGCACTGTGCCTCGGACAAGGACGCGATCGAGAGTTTGGTGCTAGCGGCGAGCGGCGGCGGGACCGAACGCGGGTTCATCGCCCAGATGATCGGGAGCACCCTCGACACCGTCGTCGCTGTGGCGCGGGGCCCGGAAGGCAACCGCGTCACCGCCATCCATGAAATCCAAGGCCACGAGGGCGGCGACGTCAGCTTCCAGTCGGTGTCGTTGTAAGCTTGGGGCTAGGCGCCCTTGCTGATGACGGCTCGCGGAGTGGCACTGACACCAGGGGCTGGGTAGGCGGGCCGCGCGAAATAGTATCCCTGCCCGTAGTCGGCGCCGCAGTCGACGACGACTTTCATCTCCGTCTCCTGTTCGATGCCCTCGGCGACGACTCGTGCCCCGAGCTCGTGGCACAGACGTACGATGTGCCGAACCAGGACCTGCGCACGGCGATCGTCTGCGAGATCGGCGATCAACGTGCGATCGAGCTTCACGACCTCGGGCTTGAGATCGACGATGTACTTGAGGTTCGAGTACCCGGCGCCCAGGTCATCGACCGCCAACGACACACCCTTGCCTCGAATCTCGCGAAGGACGCTATGGCAGTACGCGAAGTGAGTCAGCGGGACGGACTCGGTCACTTCGAGATAGATGCGCTGGTCGTGCGTGAAGATTGGATCGTCGGGTTGCACGAGCCACGACTCGTCAAACTCATTCGGATGCACGTTCAGGAACAGGGGCGCGCCCCCACAGTTCGCGGTCGCGATCTCGCGGATCGCACGCCCAAGCGCACCCACACAGCGACTCTTGATCGCTTCATCGAAGAGTTTGGGTGGGTTGATCCAGTGCGGCGAGTCGCTTCGGACGAGCGCCTCATACGCGAATGGCTCCATGTTGCCGAGCGAGACGATCGGCTGGTAGACCACGCTGAGGTCGCCCCTGGAAAGGACACCCGGAAGCCCCTTTTCGCTGCGCAGCCGGGGAATCCCGGAGCGACGCTGCTGGGTCGTCTTGAGCCAATCGCGAAAGTTGGTCACTGTTTGCCTGACACGGTAAGTTTACACCATGGGGACCACAGGCTGGTATCCCAAATCAAGGATACCCCCTCCCACCATGTCCAAGCCTAGCGCACTCCGAACGGCTCTGGTATGCCCCGCAACCATGGGGAGCACCGGATCGATTGGGCCCACCGACGAAAACCGGATTGGGACGACCCTAGAACGCCATCTCTTGGGGCGGCAGCGGAAGATGCCCAAGGCGACCGGGGATTTCACCGGGTTGTTCCAGCAGATCATGCTGGCCTCGAAGATCATCGCCAGCCGGGTCAGCAAGGCGGGGCTCTCGGGTATCCTGGGACTGACGGGGAACACGAACGTCCAGGGCGAGGCCGTCCAGAAGCTCGATATCTTCGCGAACAACACGATCGTCGGAACGATCGAGGCCGGTGGCCACGTGTGCGTCATGGGCAGCGAGGAGGTCGAAGAACCGATTCCGATCCCGCCGCAGTATCCTCAAGGGAAGTATGTCCTGCAGTTCGACCCGCTCGACGGGTCGGGCAACATCGACATCAACGCCTCGATTGGGACCATTTTTTCGATTCACCGACGCGTCACGCCCGACGGCACCCCGGGGACGCTCCGAGACCTCCTGCAGCCTGGGCGCGACATCGTCGCCTCCGGCTATGTGGTCTACGGATCCTCGAACATGCTGGTCTACTCGACCGGCGAGACTGTCGACGGGTTCACCTACGACCCCGGAGTCGGCGAGTTCTTTTTGTCGCATCCGCACATCCGCATTCCGAAGCGCGGCGGTATCTATTCGATCAACGAGGGCAACTACCACAACTGGGACCCCGGCATCCAACGGTGGGCAGACTGGGTGAAGACTCCGCAGGGAGATCGAAAGGCCTACCGACTTCGCTACATCGGCGCGATGGTCGCCGACCTTCATCGAACGTTGCTCCGCGGGGGGATCTTCGCATATCCGCAGGATGTGAAGAATCGAACTGGAAAGCTGCGACTGCTCTACGAAGCAAGCCCAATGGCGTTTCTGGTGGAGGCAGCGGGCGGCGCGGCAACCGACGGGAACCATCGCATTCTCGACATCGAGCCCAAGGAGCTCCATCAACGCACACCCGTGTTCATGGGAAGCCCCGAAGACGTTGCAGACCTCGAACGGTTCGCTCGGGGCGGCGGCCCAGAATAGGCGGGGCCTAGAGTTTGGGCGTGAGCGTGAAGGGCACGGCGGTGCGCACGCACCCGCCGGTCGGACGCGGGAACTTCCAGGAGCGCGCAACGCGCTTCACGCACGAATAGACTTGGGCGTCCCGCAGCGAGCCCGAGACCGACACGTTTCGTACGCCGCCGTTCTGCGCAATCGTCAGGAGTACCTTCATCTGTCCTTGGAGGAGGTTGTTGTCCTTCAGGCGCTGCTCGTAGCACGTGCGTACCTGCTTGCTTGGTGCGCCGTTGATCACGTCTCGAATCTGGTTGGCCTCGAGCAAGCCGTCGCACGCGACCGACTCACGGGGGGTGGAAGGCTTCGGCCGAGGCGTGGCTCCATCGCTCGGCGCCGCCACCGCTTCGAGCTCCTCTTCTTCCGGGATCTCGATCTCCGGCACGAACTGCTCGCGACCGGGTTCGGGCGCAGCCATTGGCTGTTCCGCGGCCTGGGTTGCCTCCTCGGCTTCCTGCGCGCGCTGCATGTACAGCCAGCCGCCGCCGCAGGTCCCAAGGAGAACCAGAAGCACGACACCGTACTTGCTCTTGTTGGTCTTCAGCGGCGGTAGGCTAGAACCTTGGGCCACATCCCCCTCACTTTCCTCACATTCGACCGTGTTTCGAACGCCGGTGTGAAGTGTAGATTCCCCGGCCCGACACGCCAACTCCCAGGGGGTCGCGGACCCTCAGAATCGCAGTTTGCTGTTTGTCGGCCTCTCCTCTATGGTTCGCCCTCTTTAAACGGCAATTGGTGATGGCGGATAAGCTCAAAGGGTTCTTTCTCGTTCTTCTGGTCGTGCTCCTGTCGGCGGTCTTCGCTCTCCAGTTCGGAGGCGGGCAGGCTGAGGGCTGCGCGGCGGGTGGCTCCACGTATCTCGCGCGCGTCTACGACACGACGTTGAGTCGCGGCGACTTCGATGCCGCCTATGCAATCGGCAACTTCGGCCGCCTACCGGCGGAGACGCAGCGTGCGATGGGTCTCCCGGAACTGGTGCTCAACGGATTGATCGATCGCACGCTCCTCGCACGCGAGGCGCGCAAGGTTGGCTTCGACATCAGCGAGGACGAAGTGATGAGCCGCTTCGTCGACGGCGGGGTGATCCTCCTCTCGCTCGGCGTCGAGGCGCCCCCGGAAATCCCACAAGGAGAGATCCCGGTTTCGTTCTCGGACAAAGACGGCACGTTCAACGTGGAGCTCGCGAAACGATACATCGAGAACGGGCTTAGACGCAGCGTCGGGGAGTTCGTCGATGGCCAGTTAGACGAGCACCTCGCCGCGCAGATGCGTGAGCTCGTCGCGTCCGTCGTCAACGTCAGTGACGCCGAGACCTGGGATGACTACGTCCGCGAAAACGACAAGGCCGACGTGCAGTACGTTCGCTTCTCGCCAGCGTTCTACGGCAAGCAGAAGCCAGACATGTCGGACGCCGCCATCGAGAAATGGATCGCAGAGCATCAGGCTGAAGTCGACGCAGAATACGAGGCCAACAAGTATCGCTATACCAATCTGGACAAGCAGGTTCGGTCGCAGCACATCCTCGTGAAGACCGGCTCGTCGGCGACGGACGATGAGAAGGCCGCTGCCGAGGAGAAAGCGATCGCCTTGCAGAAGCGCGCCTCGGCACCGGGCACCGATTTTTCAGCACTCGCACAGGCGGAAAGCAGCGACCGTATCACGGCGCCGCAAGGCGGTGACCTCGGCTATCTGACCAAGGGAACCATGCCCGACGGCTTCGACGCGGCGGTCTTCGCAATGGAGGTCGGTGAAGTGTCAGATGTGGTGGAGACCGACTTCGGGTACCACATCATCAAGGTGACCGGGGTCCGCGAGGGTGACGTCCCCGTCGACGAGGCCAAGCGCGAGCTCGCGGAAAGCGTCTACGTCGACGGGTGGGTCGAGTCGCGCGCGCGAGCAGCCGCTGAACGGGCGCTGCTTGCATGGGCGAGCCAAGGCGAAGACGCGCTCAGCCAACGGCTCTCGCAGGAGGCCAAGACCTCGAAGGGATCCTCACTCACTCCCACCCTCGAAGCCACCGGCGAATTCGGACGGGGGGCCGTGCCTCTCGCGGGGCTGCCCACCAACGTGCTTCTTGACGCGGTATTCGCGCTCGAGGAAGGCGAGGCATTCCCCTCTGAGCCCGTACGCGTTGGACGCGAATGGGTGATCTTCAAAGTCCTCGATCGCGAGCGCCCGACCGCCGAAGCGTTCACCGATGACCTCCGCGAATCGACGCGCGAAGTCCTTCGTACGATCAAGAAGAATGAAGCGATCGATCTCTACATTCGCAGGCTCCGTGAGCAGGCGGTTGCAGAAGATGCGCTGCGGATCAACCCGCTTCAGACCCCGGATGGCAACAGCTAGCGGCGTCAGCCTCCCGGAGCTGCCGTGTGCTGCGATGGCACTCGATTGCGGCTTGCGTGTTCGACTGATCCCCCTGCCACACCTGCAGTCGGCGACGGTTTCCTGTTTCGTTCGCGTGGGATCTCGCTACGAATCGGAGACGACGAACGGGCTTAGTCACTTTCTCGAGCACATGTTGTACCGGGGGACGGAGGGACACCCCGACGCCCATGAGCTGAGCCTCGCGATCGAACGCTTGGGGGGCACGCTCGAAGCGGCAACTCACGTCGATTTCTCGAGCTACGACCTCACGCTTCCACCGGAGGCCATCGCTGAGGGGGCCTCGCTGCTCGCAGAGGTTCTGCGCCGTCCACTGCTCACGGAGTTTGGTACCGAGAAGGAGATCATTCGGGAGGAGATCCTCGAAGAGCTGAACGAAAGCGGCGAGCAGATCGACATCGACAACGTCTCTCGCCGCATGCTCTATCCGAACCATTCGCTTGGTTTCACGATCGCGGGGCCGATCGCCAACTTGGAGCGATTCGATACCCGTGCGCTCAAGCACCACCACGACACGCACTACACCGCGCGCAATGCGGTCCTTTGCGTTGCGGGTGCGTTCGACGAAGAGTCGTTGGCCAGCGTGATTCGAGAGGGTTTCGAAGATCTTCCTGGCGGGACACCACTGTCGGCCAACGGAGACGTGATGGCTGGCCGAGACGGACGCTTCACCGTCGTCCACGAACCGGGTAGCCAAACCGAGGTGCGCCTGTCGTTTCACACGCCAGGGGTGCGCGACATAGCGGCGCCCGCGTTCCTGCTGCTCGATCGGATACTCGACGATGGCCTGAGCACACGGGTGCATCGCGTGATCTGTGAAGAGAAGGGGCTCGCATACGAGGCGTTCTCCGGAATGGACAGTTTCGAGGACTGTGGGGTCTACGAGTTCGGCGCATCGGTAGAGCACGGCAAGGTACCGGCACTCGTCGAAACGACGCTCGACTTGATCCGCGACCTCCAAGATCGTCCGCCAAGCGCCGATGAACTCGAGAAGGCGAAGCGGAGATACCTGTGGGACATGCGCACCATTCGTGACGACTCAGAGGACACGTCGCACTTCGTCGGAACCAGCGCCCTCTTCTCGCTACCCGAACAGCTCGGCGCGGCGGCAGAACAGGTCAGCGCAGTGTCCGCGGACCAGATTCAGTCGCTCGCGCAGCGATTTCTTCGGCCCGAGGACGCGTATCTCACATGCGTCGGGATACTCGACAACGAGGTGCGAGCGGGGCTCGAGCGCCTGATCACGCGAGGTTGACCCAGTTGGCCCCGCCCTCTGGATCCCACTCCTTCTTCCAGACGGGCACTGTTTCTTTGATCTCATCGATCGCGGCACGACATGCCGCAAACGCCTCGGCACGGTGAGGTGCGCTCGCTGCGACGACGACCGCTGCGTCACCTACCGCAAGCTCGCCAACCCGGTGAACAGCCGCCAGCCGCGCACCGGGATGGGCCGCCGCGACCCGTTGGAGGACGCGCTCCATCTCTTCACGCGCGAGGCTCTCGTGGGCTTCGTAGTCGAGCCGGGCGACGCGCTTGCCGTCGGCGTGATCACGAACGACCCCAAGGAACAAACAAACTCCGCCCGCACTCGAATGTGACACGGCCCTGCGTGCTTGGTCGAGAGAGAGCTCGTGGTCGACGATCTCGCACAGCATCACCGGGGCGCCGCCGGCGACGGGTGGTAAGACATCGACCCGATCACCGTTTCGAATCACCTGCGAATCGTCGACGAAATCACCGTTCACGGCGAGCCGCATGCGTGCGAGGAACCCGGCGATCGACGGGTGCCGTTTCGCGAGCGCGTCACGGAGCGCCGCTTGCGCAAGGATGGGCCCAGGAAACTCGAATGTCGCGGCTTCACATCCCGCAAGCTCACGGGCGGCGGCGTAGTAGTGGACGGCAACTTTCATGGACGCGGATCGAGCGTAGCAGGCGTGTGCACGGAGTCAGCTCGGCTGGTCGCTCCGTGGTAGAGTTCACCGGTGACGGAGTCGGGGGCGAAGCTGATCTTGTGGGTTGCGGCTGCGGCTTTGGTCGGGGCTCGCATGGCCATCCCACAACCCGTCGACCCGTGGGAAATGCCAGGCCTCGTCCTCGACCGCGCAAAGGTCGCGCAAGACGTCGAGCAGAACCAGGAGCTTGCCGCGACGCTAGCGGAGAGCGACGAGGTGACGCGGCTTCAGTCACTGTTCATCGGACACGGGCTGTCCGAACTGAGCCCACCGTACCACAAGGTCGATTACGACAACCGTCAACTCGACATTCATCGCGGGCTCATCGCGCTCGAGGAAGCGCACGGGCCGAACGCCTTCGCCGCGCTCCGCGCGCGGGCGGTCGAGGACTTCATGACGACCTTCCGCGATGTGGGGCGCAAGCCTGAGTCCGACGAAGAGATCGGAGCCGCCGGGGGTTTTGTGCACATGCTCGAAAAGTACGGCGCGATCGACAGCGACGTTCGGATCGCACCCGAAATGACCGTGCGCGCAATGTACAAGGCGCGCTGGAACCTCATTCACCGCGCGCCTGCGACGGATGGCTTCACGCTCGTCGAGCTCCGGGCGTACTGGGGCTGGTTGGCACTTCATGGCTGGGGTGTGCCCTTGACCGAGCGAATCGATGCGCTGCGGGCGTATGGCGAGGCTGGCGGCAGAAACACGCAAGAGGCCGGCGCTCTGTTCGATCTCCTTTCGCGAGACCCGAATCGCGCAGCCAACCGACTGCAGGCGCTCTATGACGAGAAGCATCAGCTTCGCCTTAGGAATCTTGCGCTTGGCGCGATGCACGCGGCGTACGCCATGAACCAACGAGACGCACCACCGTAGTGGACAGCGAAAACGTCATCTCGTAGCCTAGGGACTCGCGACGCCGCGAAGAAGGTTGGACCTCTAGTGAAAGTCGATCTGAGGAAGACCCTCTTCATACTCCCGAATCTGTTCACGCTCGGGAGCGTGCTGTGCGGCTACTACGCGATCCTGATCTGTTCCGATCAGCCGAGCGGTGATGATTTCTACCGCGCTGCGCTTCTGATCATCTTCGCGCTTTTCTTCGACACGATCGACGGACGAGTCGCGCGGCTCACCAAGACCCAAACCGCCATCGGGGTTCAGCTCGACTCGTTGGCAGACGTGATTTCGTTCGGCGTGGCTCCCTCGATCCTCGTGTACCACTGGTCGCTCAAGGAGATGGGGACCGCGGGAATGCTCGTCGGCTTCGTGTTCGTGGGATGCGGCACGATTCGCCTCGCGCGATTCAACGTGGCCTCCACCGGAGACGACGGCCACCCGCACGCGCCGGGCAAGTACACACAAGGGATGCCGATCCCCGCCGCTGCCGCGATTCTGATTTCGATCGTGGTGGCGAACACCCTCACCGGGAAGCTCCCCTTCTCGCCGATCATCATTTCGATCCTGGTGGTCACGCTGTCGGTCTTCATGGTGAGCGGGATGCCGTTTCGATCATTCAAAGATTTGCGGCTCTCATGGCGCACCGTCTTGTTCATCTCGACGGCATTGGCGGTCACCATTTGGATCGCATTCCGGTACCACCCGTCGATGGCGCTCGTGTGGCTTCTTTCGGCCTACGTGGTGATCGGAATTGTCGAGAGCCTGTTCGCACTGATGGCCAAGGCGCGAGCCGCCGCCGCGAACCACCGTTCCGCTTAGCGGGCCGCGTTCTCGTAGACCGAGATGATCGGGACGCCGTCGTACGTGAGCACGTACGCTGGGCGCACATCGTCGAACGCGACCCAGGCTTGATAGTCGACCTCTCGAAAATGGGACTCATGGTGGACGAGCACGAGGTCTGCGGCCGCGAGCGAGCGCGCGGGTCGGATGTTCTCGGGAAGCTGCCCGTCCGCCTGCATCATCGACCATGCGCCCCACGTGGTGTCGCCAGGCCACACCGTGCCGCCATCGGGGAGCCGAGCCGTGAGCCAATCTGCGAGGCTTCCGGTCGTGAATCCCCAGAACTGGCGATTCATACCGAGGCTCGCCGCTCCCGGGACGCCTCCGGCCAGGGGCGTGTAGTGCGAAAGACCGAACGGGTGGCTGTCGGCGGTCTGCAAGACGCTCGGGGCGAGGCACAGGAGGCCGAGCGCCCATGCGGACGAACGGCGAGCCCAGACGCGTGCGGGTTTCGCGACCTCGACAATGGCAACGAAGCCACACCCGGCGAACAGCGCAAGGAAGGGATATGCCGTGATCCAATGCTTCGTGCCTCCGAAGATCGGGGATGTCGGAAGGGCTACCGCCAGCATCGGCGCGAGAAGCGCGCCCACCCACAGGACTTCCACGCGCGCATCGACCGAATCCCCGGGACGGGCCTTCCAGGGCGGTGTGAGCGCGCGACGGTGCATGGCGACGCCGATCGCCGCAAGGCACAGGACGGTGAGTGGGACCGTGAACGCAGTCATCACGAAAGGCACTGAAATCGGCAACGGTGGTTCGTAGTAGCTCACGCCGAAATACGCATACGTGTAGTGCACGTGGTGGAGGTGGAACCGCACGTAGGCGGCCAGCCGACTCCAGGTGTCGTGCCAAACCCAGGGCCACGTGGCGATGAGAATCGCGGGGCCAAGGGTGAGCATCCACGGGAGCCATGCAATCGAAGGGCGGTCGATCTTCGCGGCGCGCGCATGTTGGACGCGAACCCACACGAAGTGCACCGCGAAAATTCCGGGCAGCATCCAGCTGTTGTGTTTCGTCGCCATCGCGAGGCCGAATGCGAGCCCGGCGAGCGGTGCCCATCGTCGATCCGAGAGGCTTCGCCAGTACGCGTACACGGTGAGGGTGCTGAAGAATGCGATCGGAACGTCGAACGCGGCGAGGTGACTATGATAGAAGACGCGCGGCATCAGGCCGAAGGAGAGGGCCGCCAAGAGGCCGCCGCGCACGCCGATTGTCTCCGTACCCCAGACGAAGATCAGCCAGAGCAAGAGGGCCGCGCACACGATCGCCGGGAGGCGAATGGCGAGCGAGTCGGACGAGAACCAGTTGAACTTCTCGTGTGCGAGCCAACTCGATGCAAACGCGAGTTTCATCAAAGCGGGGTGCTCCCAATTGTACTTCCATGCACGGTCGATCGCTTCGCGCGTGAGCGCAGTGCCGGGGTCCGAAGCCACGCTGTCGAGCCAACTGCCATAGTCACGGGCCGCGTGTGCGTAGAAGCTCTCGTCCCGCGACATGGCCAGGTCGGGCGCTGTCGATAGGAGAAGCACCGCATAGCCCACGAAGATCGCGGCACCGAGTAGTCGCTGGCGGATGGTGAGGGACGTGCGCGTCATGGCGCCTCGCCCCGTTGCCGGGTGCTCGCCGACCAACACAGGGTGCGCGCGTGCGGACGCGGAGTCGTGGTTTCGACGCGAACCCTTCCCGTCGTCGCCTCGTGCGCCGTCGTGTCGATCTCGAAGCGGCCCCAGGGTTCGCGGTCGCGGACTTCCATCTCGCCCACGAGCGCATCGTCGAGGAACATACGAAGCGCGACCAGGCTGTTCCCATCGGTGCGCGCGTTGTTGTAGTCGAGGCCGCCCTCCACCACGAGAACATCGCCGAGAGGCACGTCATCGAAGGTCGTTCGGACCGGCTCCGGGCCGACCGGGTGCTGCCAAATGCACCGACGCGGTGCCAGGGAGAGATCGGCCATCACGGTCGCACCGACCCAAAGCCACGGCCGTGACGGGTCGCACACGTGTCGGGCGGCGGGCGCAAGGGGGCCGTGGCCGAGCCCCCCACCGCGGGGCCGACGTTCGGTCCAAGGGCAGGGGCGGACCTCGCCAGCGGCGTCGTACTCGACCCGCGCGTCTTGGATGGACTCGACGAAGTCGAAGACGAGCGCATCGCTCTGGACGGCCCACAGACGGACTCGAATCGCGCCAAATCGTTCGTCGAGGAGTGGTGGGACGAGATGCGTCGTGCGATCGGAGGGGCCGATCTGCCACACGCGCGTCACGCCGGCCTGATCGCCAGCAGAGGCGGTTCGGAGGGTGAGCAGATCGCCGAGTTCGCGACGCACAACCGGATCGAGCCAAGGAGGGGACGCCTCGATGCGGTCCCCGGGCTCGAAACGACCGCGCACGAACGCTGCGGCTTCGTCCCACGCGCGCGTGCTCGGCACACCTGCGCGAATCGCCTGGGCGATCATCAGCTCGCCGACCGCAACGACCGCAACGAGGACCCACAGCCACGCGCCGAGCTTCGCTTGTGCGCTCGCTTCAGCCACGCTGGGCGAGGCTAGCAGGGCTCAGTTCATTCCGCAGCAAAGCAAGTGTACTCGAGCGACCACCCCGTGAGTTCGGGCGTGCTCAGGACGTCTGGAGACGGATTCAGCATCGCGGTCACCTCGATGAAGAGCGCCCCGTTGGGGAAGCCGTCGTCGATCAGGGCTTGGCCGATATCGAGCTTCTCCTCGGTCGTATCGGTCGGAATGATCACGCTCGCCGGGACCACCATGGCGAGTTCTTCCATCGTGTTCGCCGCGCGAATCTGGAACTCGATCGTCGAGCCCCCAGGGGTGTCCCCCTCCCACACGAGAAAACCCCAGTCCGGCCGCTCGGGGGGCGTGTTGCAGGTCAGCGAGCTGTCATAGCTGTTGCGATAGAAGTTCATCTCCGGAATGGCGACGAACTCGTGCGAGGCTTCGTCGGGCACCAACACGCGAACGGGAATGCGCTCGATCTCCACCGCGTCATCGGCACGAACCACGATCTCGAAGTCGAAGCGCTGTGACGCGCCGTCGATCGGGGGGACGCTGTCGTTCATCAAGGTCACTTCGAACTCGGTCACGGCACCCGGCTGGCAGCCGAGGCACGCGCAGTCGTTGGTGCAGGCCCCGGCATCGGTGCGGCCGTCGCAGGTGAAATCGAACTCTTCGACGTTCTCGGAGCACTCCTCCGGAGCCGCACGAAGGAAGAACGCCGACTCGACTTCTGGGGTGCCCGGATCGTCGGTAGCGGTCAGCGCGATGTCGTAGCCACTGTCTTCGACGATCTGGCGGATCGTGTTGGTAATCTGGCCCGCGAGGCCTTCGCCTGTGGGCGAGGTGATCGTGCCCACCCAGGGATCGTCGAGGCGGGTCAGCGCGCCTGTGATCGCCGCGATCGCCCGTGCATCCGGGTCGGCGTCGCTCGGCGCCATCGCAGTGCGGGGGGACACGACACTCGCCACGCGGATCTGGTTTGCAAGGAGGGCCACTTCGGTGGGAGCCCATTCGACCGGAGCATCGGCCGTGGCCCAAGCTGGGTTCGGCGGATCGTCGCCGTGAAGGATGGAGAGGCTGAACGCGCCGGGTTGCGTGGATCCGCCGGCGGGGACCCGGCCGTCGGCAACGAGATAGTACTGCTGGGCGGCAACGGGAGCGAAATCGAGAGAGCCCCAGTTCATCATGGCGCTTCCGTCGCACCCGAGCGCGGTGAGCGGGTCGAGCGGAAGCTGGTCGAAGAGGGCGAGGTTCGCGCTGGGCCAGTGGGTGTTTCGCGTCGACGCGGTCACCAGGCCCAACGGTGGGGTGTCGAAGCGAAACGTGACGACGGCGTCGTTGAGATCCGTGTCTAGCCCGGGGAGCGGCCCCGACATCGTTTGACAGCCGCCGGCGATGGCCGTGAGCGGAATGGTCGAGGTGGTGACCTGGTTGGTCAGCAGGCTGCTCATCCCCATCAGCGTGAGAGACCGCCCGGACAGATCCCCGAGATCGAGCGCGGTCGCGGCGTCGTCGGCTCCGAGGAGAGCATTTTCCATGACCACCGGCGGCAAGGTGTTCACACCGGGACGCACGGGATCAAAGGGCAGGTAGAGAGGCCCGAGCGGACGGGGCCCGTTGAACATCTCCGCGTCGCTCAGATTGAGCACGACCCGGAGGACGTCCGGGCGAAAGCAGGGATACCCGACGGCCGTGGGGTCATCGCAGAATCGACTCGGCACGAAATCCGCGAGGCCTTGCCCGGTCGCGACGGAATAGAGCGCCTGGGAGCCCGCCGATTCCGCGACCATGTTGCTGACCGTGTTGAGCGTGCTCACCGCCGTGGCGAAGAGCGCTCCGTCGGAATCGAGATCGAGGACGTGGTGATACGGGGCTTGTGAGAACGGCATCGCAAGGCCATCGACGGGGTACTGACGGTAGAGGCCGAGACCAAAGCGCGTGTCACTGAAGAGGCCCTGGACGTCGGATACGATGGTGTCGATATCGGTTTGGAGTGCCATGAACTCGTCGTCCATCGATCCGCTCGCATCGACGAGGAAGTAGAGATCGATCGCGGGGATGTCGGATGCCGTGGTGACCGCGACGTTGCGGCTCGCCGCGGCCGCGCCGTCCGGGGTGTAGAAAAGCGTGCGGTAGATGCCATCGTTCGATGCGTCTCCGTCGCATGGCAGGCGCCAACCATCATCGAGAGGGCAATCGTCGGCTTCGTCAGGGATACCATCGAGGTCTCCGTCGGGAAGCGCGTTCACACGATCGATCACGAGCCCGCCGGTTTCGTTTGAGAAGCGGAGACCGGAAGAGTTGGTGGGGGTGAGTTCGCTTTGGTCTGGGAAGTCGAGACTTCGCGAGCACACGGGGCTTGCTTCTTCGCAGTCGCGCTGCGGATCGATCTCCTTGTTGACAGGGTCGCCGAAACCCGTGGTGTCGCCACACGCGATCAGTGCGAACAGCGGCATGAACGGGAGCACGCGAAGGGTCGTCTTTGGCAGTAAATTCATTGTGAAATGGCTCACATGGGGAAGGGGATGACAGTACAGGAAATCAGTCGCTTGTGTAAGGCCTACATCGCCGCGCCACCTACACATCGCGGCGCCTCTCCCGAACGTGGGGAAGCACACACTTCACGCACGGGGCAGTCTGTCGAGTCGGCACAGGAACCATCCGGCAACACACACTCTTTTCGTCCGTCGCCCCACAGATCGCTGCACGAGAATCCATCCGCGCAGTCCTGCGCAGACGCGCAGAGGCCGAACTGCCCGCAGACCGCGCGCGTGCCGGGGGCGGTGAGCTCGCACACGGGCTCGGTCGGCGAGGTGCATTGTGCGTTGTCACACGAAACCGCTTGTGGGTCGCTTGGCTCGAACGCCGCCATGCACTCCATCGGCCCGTCACCCTCGACGTCGCCGCACGGCACGCCGCGCGCTTGGCAGTCGATGTCGTCGTTGCACGCACGCGAGATGCGAAGGCAGAACTGCTGGTCCGGTGCGACTTGACGACAGCCGTATCCGTGCGGGCAGTCGTCGACGACCATGCAAGGCACACGTCGGTCGACACACACCTCGTCCTCGCATGCGAAGCCAGTGACGCAGTCGTCGGACGTCGCGCAGCCCGGTTCCGTTCGAAGGCATCTCCCGATCTCGAGCGCACAGGCGTAGGCCGGGTCGCCGCAGTCGAGATCGTCGTCGCAGCCCCCTCCCCCGATCACGAAGCAGCGATTGAGGCCTTCGCAACCCGTCTCGAGGCATACTTCACCGATGGCGCATCCCTCGTCGCCGTCGCAGAGCAGGGCGTCGGGGGGGCAGTTCGGACAGAGGGCGCTGAGCCCGCAAGCCGGCTCGACGCCCGCGTCCATGCCGCCATCGATCGGGATGCCACCGCCCACGCCGCCCGCGCCCGAATCGACCCCGCCGTCCATGTC
>JBATTM010000117.1:0-2898 GCA_049670545.1 Polyangiales bacterium | reverse complement strand
GTATCGAGGTCAACACCAAACGGGTCCACGCCGACTTCGTTGAAGTGGGTTTTCATCCCTCCGATCCGCGCATCGAGATCCTGACCGGTCACCTGGTTTGCAAGGCGAACGACTTCCTCACCGATGGCCCGCATCGCGGTCTTCAGCGGCGATCGGGGCCACCACCTCGGCCGAGCGGCACGCGGCACGATCGCATCCCGGCTTGTTCGCACCACGCACGGTTAAGGAATCTGCGCTCTCGTGTCAACGAAACAGCTAACGGCTTACGTTTCCATCCGCAGTATCGCGGCATCCAGCGCACGCGAAACACACGTCTGGTCCCGGATACGTGCGAGCAACGGCCAGGTCGCGCGTTCGCCGTCTCGGATGTGCCTTTCGAGCTCTTCGTGGGAGATGTTCGACATGGCGCGGAGGAGCGCGGTCGGGCGAAGACGGGGGTGAATGTCGATGTCACCGCTGTAGGGCTGCGCGACAAACGAATGGGCGAGATCGACCGATCTGTAGAGGGGTGTGCTCTGGGTGAAGCCTCGCGCGAGCTCGAGCTGATGAACGAGTTGGGCGCGTACGCTCGAAACGATGGCGCCCGAAACAAAGGGAAGCAGGCCTCTCTTGCCCTTGATTCGGCGTACCGGAGCGACGTGCGGGTTTACTTGACTGACGATGAAGTGATTGACGTTGTGCAGCCGGCTCAAGCGGCGCATCGGCAGGTCGCCCTTGAGGGACCCGTCGATCCAAGTTTCCGTCCCCATGTACGGGGCGCTTTCCCCGGACGGCAAACGTTGACGAAGCGTTGCCCCGGGGAATGCGCCTGGGATTGCAGCCGAAGCCACCGCTGCGCTGGTCATCAGCACATTGGGCGTAGTGTAGTGAGAGAGCACGCGCGGCTTTTGGCGTTCGCGCGTCGGTGAGACGCTGATGCTTACCGTGCGACTGCTGTGCAGGTAGGCCTCCTGGAACGTGTAGTTGCCGCAGTTGTGAGCGACGACCTCTTCGAGGCGAACGGGATCATAGACGGCGCGTTCACTGGCGGCGCGGGCGGGGGAAAGACGCTTGATCGCATCGGTTCGAATGACCCGCGGGTTTGCGAAGAGCTCAGCGAGCTCCGCGTCTGTGCGCACGGCGGTGCCGCAAGCGACCAGCGCTCCCATCGAGGCGCCCGAGAGCACACTCGGCAAAAGCCCCTGCTGGAACAGCGCCTTGACCACGCCGAGATGTGAAAAGCCGAGGGTCGCGCCCCCCGAAAGCATGAGAGCGGAACGTCCAAAAAGGTGCGCCGCCCGACGAAACCCGGTCAACGTGACTGCGGGTTCTAGCCCCGTCTCATCGGGGTCGGCCAGGTACGCGATACACGAGAGCGCCTCCGCGTAGAACGCTTCGACGACATGCTTCGTGCCAAGGGGCGTCACGGCGTAGAGTCGTGGGTCCGCCAGCGCGC
This sequence comes from Polyangiales bacterium, assembly GCA_049670545.1. GTDB lineage: Bacteria > Myxococcota_A > Polyangia > Polyangiales > Houyiibacteriaceae > SG8-38. The sequence continues at coordinate 1,463 of JBATTM010000117.1, read as the reverse complement.
CAAGGTGCCGGTACAAGGCCTCCTGCAACAGGGGGACGAGCGACTCGGCCTGTCGCGCCTCCCGCGTGCGCGTCAGCTCCTCGGTGTGTTCACGCAGCAGCGCCGCATCGTACACCGGAGAGGATGGGTCGGCGCGCCAGGTTTCGGCGCCAACCCGATCGGCAGCGTCCTCCACGCTCGTCCGCCACGCGTCGTAGTCGTCCCCACTCTTCATCGCCCCTGCTCCGGGGTTGACCGCATGTTCGAACGCGATGCCCCCGACCGCGCTTGTACTACGAACCGGCGGTCTTGGGGACCCAGAATGTCAGTCGACGGAGCGGCGCCACTCCCCACCGTTCGCGTCGACGATGGTGAGATCGAGGTTTCTTTGCGCGCTGAGCTCTTGGAACATGGCCGAAGGGTCAGCGTCGGGGTCTTGGGCGCGCTGCCCATTGATCGACGTGATCAGGTCCCCCTTCGAAACGCCGATCGTATTCAGGAAGTTCTGCCGATCCGTGGGCAGCGCCCCAACACGAAGCCCGATGAACTGGCTTCCTTGGTACTCCGGAATGAGCTCCGCCCGCACGAGGTCGTAAGTTCGTTGGGCCCGCGTTGCCTCGTCGAGGTCCGAGACCGATCCGTAGGCTGCCGCCATCGGTAGGCGAAGCTCCTCTGCCTGCTCCCACGGCACGACTTCGTCGTCGTCTTCCTCAGCATCGAGGTAGGCGTCAGGATCGATGTCTCGGGCACGGTCCACGGGTCCGGGATCGAACAAGTCATCGTTTGGATCATTCCAACGTTCGGTGTGCGCGCGGGTCACTTCGGAGGGGCCGGCCACACGTAGGGCGTTGCGTGGTCCGTGCCCCACTTCTTCGCTGGTCGAGTCTTCGGTCAGCAAGAAGCCGATGGAAACCATCGAGGCTATGATGGCCACACACCCCGCGGCCAGGATCCAACGAACGCTCTTTCTCGTTTCCATGGGTACTCGACTTCGGCAGCGCAAACGTTGCTTCTGAGCGCAACGAGTATCGATCAAGTGAGGCGCGAGCGCTAGCCCCTCCCTTTGCGGGAGGTCACATCCGCCGCTCACCCCTGATGTCGCCCCGTGGCCGTCATGGGTCTCTCCGTTGGAATCGGCGGATGCGAATTCTTCTGGTGGTCGTGTTCCTCCTCGCCGCGTGTGGCGAGAAAAAAGAGGAGAGAGTGTCGGCCGCGCCCACGAACGAAGGTCGAGTGGCGGTGGAGGCCGGCGCTCGCGTGAAAGTCTCGGAAACGCCTCCTTCGATCATCGACCGCGATGGATGGATGGGGCCGTCGAACGCGATGTCGGGTGCCTGGAAGCATCAATTGCAGAACTGTCTCGAAGTTCAAACGGCCCTGCCTCGCGAGCTCTACGAGAAGATCCCGTCCAACGATCGAGATGACCTCGACCGTCTTCATGCGCAGATCCTGACTCAGTGGGATCGCGACAAGAGCCCGGAAAG
>JBATTM010000116.1:0-1630 GCA_049670545.1 Polyangiales bacterium | reverse complement strand
GGGTACAACCGTGCACCGTACTTGCCGACCTGGCCCGGCCAGGACACGTTTCGGGGAGAAATTCTGCACAGCGACGCGTATCGCAACGGCGAACGTTGGAGGGGGAAGCGTGTGCTGGTCATCGGGTCTGGGAATTCGGGGGCGGAGATCGCCATCGACCTCGTCGAACACGGCGCCACTGCGGCCATCTGCATCCGGGGTCCAATCCACTTCGTGGCCCGTGATGTGGCTGGGGGTATCCCCGCGCAGGTCGTGGGGATAGCGCTCTCCCGGTTGCCGCCACGCATTGCGGACCACCTTGGCGTCATGACCTCGAAGATGATGTTCGGCGATCTGTCCTCATTTGGTATTCGGCGTCCGAAGATGGGACCGATCACGCAGATCAACACACTCGGTCGTGTTCCCCTCATCGACGTGGGGACGATCGAGCTCGTCCGAAATGGTACCCTGGCCGTGCTCCCGGGGATTCAGCGGTTTGACGAGAGCGGCGTCGAATTCGTGGACGGCCGCCACGAAGACTTCGATGTCGTCGTCCTGGCGACCGGCTTTCGAGGGGCGATCGAAGAGTTCTTGGATGATGCGGAGTCCTACTTGAACGAACGGGGCTACCCGAAGCTCCTTGGCGCCGATGCCAAGCATCCCGGCCCTTACTTCGTCGGCTTTGGCAATCCACCGACGGGGCTGCTCCGGGAGATCAACCAGCATGCGAGAGCGATCGGCGCCAAAGTAGCGAGCGCCGAAGGCTCATCGTGATGCACCGATGACCACTGTTGCGCAGGCTCCTCGTGTTGTAAGGTCGCGCTAGATTCATGCGCGCTTCAACTGTACTGGCATTTCTACTCGCCGCCTTGGTTACCACTGCATGCAGTCGCGGCGCGACCGTGACGCTCCCACCCTTGGTGTCCGAGGCATCGCCCACGCTGCCCGGTAAGTTCGTCTGGCACAACCTCATCACACCCGACGCCGAATCCGCCCGGAACTTCTACTCTGCGGTGTTCGGGTGGGAGCTCGAGGAGATCGCCGGGGGCGTGTACACCGAAGTCACTTATCGAGGCCGCAGCCTCGGCGGCATCGTGGATGCAAGCAAACAAGACAGCCCACCTCGCTCAGCTGTCTGGCTCGCTGGTGTGTCAGTGCCCGACGTTGATGCCACGCTGTCGCAGGCCATGGCCGGAGGCGCCGATGCCGTGCTTCCCCCGACCGACATCCCCAACGTCGGGCGGATCGCGGTGTTCTCGGACCCTCAAGGCGCGGTCCTTCAGCTCATCGACTCGAACGACGGTGACCCGCCCGATTCCCCCGCGATGGAGTACACGTGGCTCTGGCACGAGATGATCTCTGGCATCCGTAGCGAAACCTGACGACAGTGATCGTCCGTCATGGCTGGCCTCTACATAGGATCTGCTAGATCCCGTCCGAGGGTTAGACACCACTGTGGGTCAAGCCAGCGAGACAGGCGGGCATGAGCATCGAGCGAGATCGCGTGATTGTGGTGGGGGCCGGGTTCGGCGGGCTGGGCTGCGCCCTCGATCTCGCCAGTCGAGGGGTCCCGGTCCGAGTCCTCGAGCGGGCGCCAACTGCCGGCGGCAAGGCCCGGGTGGTCGACGTCCAAGGTCAGCCGGTCGTCGCC
>JBATTM010000115.1:0-5944 GCA_049670545.1 Polyangiales bacterium | reverse complement strand
CGACGGACCGATGGTCACGGTGAAAGAGTGGACGTCGATCGTCGAGCAGGCCGGCGGAGAGCGCATCGTCGCTGCCCCACTCGCGGAACCGCGGCTGTTGGACGCGTTCGAGATCATCAAGAATGCCATGGCCGTGGAGGTAAACGACGAGGCGCTCTACGACGAAACCCGCGACTGGTTTCGCTTCTCCAAACGGGCGATTCGCGAGCACGGAGACGGGCTCAGCATTAACACGGCGGGCTTGACCGGGTTTTCGGCGGGCACGGCCAACATGTTTTTGAGCGCACGCAACTTCCACAAGGAGAAGAACCGCGCGCGGTATCTCGAGACGTTCGGCAAGACCATCGACACATCCCGAGGACTGCTCACCCTGACGTCCGAGGAAAACACCATGCGGGCGTGGATCGAGGCAGGCCGTGTGTACGTGCGCGTGCAGCTCGCCGCCGATGCGATGGGACTTCGGCTCCATCCAGTGAGCCAAGTTCTGCAAGAGTACCCCCAGATGGATGCACTTCGCGTGCGCTTCGAGGCGCTGTTGGGTGTCGAGGCCCCCGCCAAGGTTCAGATGCTGGTGCGGGTTGGCCGTTCGGCGACGCCCGGGCTCTCCCCTCGCCGCCCCCTCTCGGACATGATGGGGACGCCTACGGCCTAGACGGCGTGTGCCAGTGCACTACTTAGCGCCAGTCGGGTTGCCCGGTGGTCGCAAGGACCGCATTCCAGAGGTCGCCATTGAGTGACATCTGCTTGGTCTCTCTCACGGCTGTCGAGATCGGAACGTGGACGATCTCGTTGCTCCAATAACCGATCATGGCGTCGGTTTTGCCGGCCATCGCCGCATGCACCGCTGCACGAGCCATGCGGTCACTGAGGATTCGGTCCCAGGCATTCGCGGGGACGCTGCGAATCGCGTAGCTCGGGTCGATGTACTTTAGATTGAGACCGAGGTTTCGCTCTGCGAAGTGGGCTCTGATTCGATCGCGTAGGAAGACGCCGATATCTTGGAAGCGAACGTTTCCCGATTTGTCGCGTTCGGCCTGCTGGTCGTCTTCGAAGAGGTGCTGCCCCGCGCCCTCGGCGGTGATCACTAGGGCGTGCCCGCGTGTGGCCACTCGTTTTTCGAGTGCTTCGAGAAACCCCCCTGGCCCCTCGAGCGGAAACGGCACCTCGGGTACGAGCACGAAGTTGGCTTCCTGGCTCGCGAGTGCGGCGCCTGCGGCGATGAAGCCGGCCCCTCGCCCCATCACCTTGACCAACCCGACGCCGTTGAGCGCTGCCTTGGCTTCGACGTGCGCGCCACGCAAGACGTCGCTCGCGACCTCCAGTGCAGTGACGTAGCCGAAACTGAGCTCGACGAACGGCACGTCGTTGTCGATGGTTTTCGGGATTCCGATGACGACTTTGTGGAGGCCCCGCTTGGCGATTTCCCGCTGCAACGCGTGCGCGCCCCTTTGGGTCCCCTCGCCTCCGATACAGAACAGGATGTCGATCTCCTTTTCCTCCATCGAGTCGACCAACACCTCTGGATTGTGCCCTCCCCGCGAGCTGCCGAGGACCGTGCCGCCCATGTAGTGGATGTCTTTGACGAAGCGCTCCGTCATCGCGGCGGACTCGAGGCCGGATGCCGGATTGAGGCCCGCGAAGCCGTTGCGAATCCCCAGAATCCGGCGGACCCCGTAGTTGAACTTCAGCTCGAGAAATCCCGACCGAATCACGTTGTTGAGGCCGGGCGACAGGCCCCCACAGGTCATGAATGCGGCGGTGGTCCGGGCTGGGTCGAAGAAGATCGCGCGACGGGGGCCTCCCTCCTCGAACGAAAGTTCCTCGGTGTCGGGGGTCCCGGCAACGATGTGGCGACTCACCTCGACGCGACACGCGTCGTCCGTGAACGACCTCCCCTTGGCGATCAAGGGTGACTCGAACCGACACCGGCCGAGTGTGGGAATGATGAGGTCGTCTTGAGTCGGTGCCGCCGCCGCAAGTTCTGAAGGAGGGCCGTTCATCGCGATGGGGTGTTCTACCACAACCGTTCTACGGCGGCACTGGGCACGGGAAAGGATCGACGCCCGGGATATCGAGGACGAAAGAACCCTCTTCCATGCGACTGACCGTCGCATCTGGATCTGCGATCACGCCCTCCCACAGCCAATCCGACATGACCTGATCGTCGACGGCCTCGTCATAGAGTGGGCCGAGCGACACGACATGCACGCTGTCCACTACGCCGGTCAGGTAGTAGTGAATCCCGTTGAGGTCGCGCGTTTGACACGCGGTGGCGCGCTCTTCGTTGATCCACGCCGCCGTGCTGGGGAAGAATGTGGTGTTGACCTGCGTCTGGTCGTTCTGGTTGCTGAGGATCAGAAACTGCTGGTTGGGCACAGCCTTGAGACGCGGAGCGGTCGCTTCGTACATGACGGGGCCCACAGCACACACGCCCTCGAAGCAATACGGCGGGAAGAACGGACGTGCGGCCCACGCGTTCAGCAGGATGTTGCCGAGTGTTGCGACGCTCGTGAAACCGCCACTGTCGAGCGCAAGCGCTGCGTCCGGGAACGCCGCAGTGGCCGGCCACTGTAGGTCGTCGAGCAGCCAGTGGTAGTTGTACAGCGTGCCAAAGGCTCCGGCAGAGAAGCCCCCGAACGCAGCGACGATCTGATCGGGGCGATAGCCGTCCCCATCCTCTTCATCAAGCATCTGCCAAAGGACGTTCCGCACGTACTCGACCGCAGCGCGCACATTGACGGCCCCGTAGCGCTCGACGGTGAAATCCGTGAATTCCTGTGGGACACCGCCCCCCGCGAACACATCTTGGTTGCAGTACGGCAGGTACACTTTGGTCCAGTCGCCGAAGGGGTTGTCGGGCTCGTTGCTCATCACCCCGCTCGTCGGCGCTTCGTCCGTGAGCGACTCGAAGAGCCCCGGCACGTTGTCTCGGATGAACGTGCAGTCGGGCTCGAACACGCACACGCCCCCGCCTTGCATGCTGATCAGGATCCGATCGAGTGGCGCTCCTTCGGGCGCAAGTCGCACCTGGAAGGCGAACGGGCTTCCATCGCCGCAAAGTGTCCCCCACTCTTCCCCGTCGAGTACGACCTGCATGTACTCGCCGCGCGGGAGGGCCTCGTCGACGCGGGAGGGCCCGCATGAGAGCGACAACGGGTCCGTGTTCGCGTGCGTCGTGGCGAGGATGCAGTCGGCCTGATGGTGCGCACGATCGATGTATTGGGTCGGAGTGAGTGCGATTAGGTTCTCGAGCCTGCCGCATGCGTCCGCGACCTCCTGGGTCGCGGCGTCTGCGAGTGCTTGCACGTCAGCATCGTACGTGTCCGCGTCGCAGGTGCCGGCAGCCAGGCACGAGTTGGCACTAGCGAGCGCTTCATCGATGAACCCGGATCCGCTCTCTTGTGCAGCTTGCAGGCAGGACCGGTTGCCGCGACTCGCAGATGCCCACGCGGCCCCTTCCGGACCGCCATACGAACGCGACGCGAGAGACATGGCCTCTGATCGACATGAGTTCTGGAGTCGACCGACCAACGCCGATACAGTCAATGAGAGGAACTCGTCGTCACTGCAACTGTTCGTGATGGTGGTTTCGAGGGCCGCGAGCGCGGCTTCCACCTCGGGGTCGCCGTCGGCGCATGGGCCGTCGTCATCCGCGTAGCAAGACTGCCAGGCGAAGTTCACGTCCGCGATACAGGTCTGCGTCGCGGTCGCGGTGGCGACGTCGCAGGTCGCGGGGCTCCCGCCTCCCATCCCGCCTGCACCGCCAGAGCCTCCGCTCCCGGAGTCGTCGCCGCACCCTGTCGCCGCAATGGCCAGCGCAATGGCGCACGCTCCCACGTTTCCAAGCCGTCGTTCCCTCATGGAGCCGGACGCTAACACAGCTCGGCCGACGTCACTTGGACGAAACCTGGGGGTTGTCTCACGAGGCCCTCCAAGGAACGCTTCGGGATCTGTGTGGGTTCTCACAGTCCCTGTCAAGGACGGGTTCCTCTCGGGTTTCTGTTCAAAAAATGTTACGAATGCTGGCTCATCTCGTTGACGTCGGATGCCCACGCACACTGACGTACCCTGGAGGCCCCCGTGACCGCGTCTTACAAGCATAAGGGAAGCCGGATCCGCTGGATCGCGATGCTGGTAGCGTTCAGCGCAGTTGGCCTCGTGGGAAGGGGTTCGGCCCAGAGCCTTCCGCAGATCGACCTCAACCAGTTTCGCCCCTCCGAACTCGCCACCGACGGTTTCGCCGTCAGCAATGCGGATGGGCAAGGCCACCTTCGATTCGGTGTCCAGATCTACATGGACTACGCGCGCAATCCTCTCGAGTTCAAAGTCGTGGGTGGCGCGGTCGAGAACCGACGCCTTTCCGTGGTGCACAGCCAGCTCACCGGTCATCTCACCTGGAGCCTCGGTTTGTGGGATCGCTTGGTGCTCTACATGGATCTCCCCTACACGTTCGTTCTCGACGACGATCTCTCGCAATCCGACCTCGACTTCCTGAACGCGATTGGCCAGAGCCAGCTTCTGCCCAACGGGCGAGGCCTTGGCGACCTCTATGTGGGCGCGCGTGGCGTCCTCTTTGGCGACCGAGACAGCATCTTCCAGCTGGCGGCACAGGCCACCCTCACGGCGAACACCGCATCGGCGGCGCGGCCTGAGCAAACCTACTTGGGCGAGCCCAACAAGAGCCCACACGTCGGAGGATGGTTCGAGGCGCTCGGCACGTTCAACATTGGCAAGATCATCCGCATCCCCGTGAACATCGGCTACAAGACCGCCTTCGGGCAGGAAGTGCCGTCGCTCGGTCTTGGCAATCAGTTTACGTTCGGCGGCGGTGCGCAGGTGCTGTTGGGGCAGCAACGGTTCATGCTGACGGCAGAGCTCTTCGGGCGAACGGCAGCGGCGACGGCAACCGGGTTCGGGGGTCGGGAGGAGTCCCCCGTCGAGATCCTCGGCGGCTTCAAGTATTTCCACCCGAAGGGCTTCACCGCAGGCTTCGCCGGAACCGGTGGCGTGACCTCGGGCTACGGCAATCCAGACTGGCGCTTGATCGGGATGCTCGCGTACACGATGCCCGAGAAGAAGGAGCTGGTCGACACCGTTGGCGATGGGATCCCCGATGTCGACGACGAGTGTCCCAACGACCCCGAAGACTTCGACGGCTTCCAAGACGAGGACGGTTGCCCTGACTTCGACAACGACGCGGATGGCATTCTCGACGTAGACGACGCATGCCCGAACGAGCCCGGCCCCCCAGAGAACAACGGGTGCCCGGACACCGACCGCGACGGCGACGGCGTGCCGGATAGACTCGACGACTGCCCAGACGAGCCCGGACCTCCCGAGAACAACGGATGCCCCCTCCCCGCTGTGATGATCGAAGGCGGGGAAATCAACCTCCTCGAGAAGATCTACTTCGAATTCGACAGTGCGAAGCTGCAGCAGCGATCTCACGAGGTGCTCGACGAGGTCGCCGAGGCGCTCAACTCGCATCCGGAGATCCCGATCATTCGGGTCGAGGGCCATACCGACTCACGCGGCAAGGACAGCTACAACATGAAGTTGTCACAGCGACGCGCCGAGTCCGTCGTGCGCTACCTCTCGACCAAGGGGGGGGTCGACAGGGATCGTCTGATCGCGGAAGGCTTCGGCGAAACCAGACCGATCATCGCTGACGCGACTACGGACGAGGAGTACGCGCAGAACCGTCGCGTAGAATTCCACATCGCCGAAGTGGGGCCTGAGGGTCCGAACGACGAGTCGGGGGAGCGCTAGTAGCCGAAACTTCAGGACGACGGGACACCGTAGGGCCTGGCGGTGTCCGTGCCCGCTCTACAACGGCTCATCGACTCACCTTGGGTCGGGACGGACGGGGGCCGCTCGTGGTAGACCGGTCCCATTCGATGGGACGTCAGGTCATTCATGTCGCAGATGGTTTCTGGAATGTCCG
>JBATTM010000114.1:0-6829 GCA_049670545.1 Polyangiales bacterium | reverse complement strand
GTAGGCGAAGAACACGCCACCCACGAACGCGAGCGCCCCGAAGTCGGCGAGACCGAACTGCAGGTGTCCCGCCTGGGGCAGAATGAACCAGTAGATGTCGACCGCGTGCATGAAAAGGACCCAGAAGCACATGGCTTGGAGCCAACGCAGGTTCTTCTTCTGCACCCGCGAGATTAAGAGCAGGAACGGAGCGACGAAGTGACCGAAGATCAGCAGGTACGAAATCGCCATCCAGCCGCCCTCCCAGCGTTTGTGGAACCAAATGGCTTCCTCGGGAATCCCCGCATACCAGATCAGCATCCATTGGGAGAAGGAGACGTAGGTCCAAAAACAGATGAAACCGAACAGGAGCTTGGCCAAGTCATGAAAGTGGACAGGATTGAGCGTTTCGCCGACGAGGCCGCGCTTGTAGAGGCTGAGCCCGATCAGGATCGTCACGGCGAGGATCGCCACCGCCGAACCCGCAAAGATGACCACGCCGAATATCGTCGAAAACCAGGCCGCCTCGAGTGACATCAGCCAGTCGAAGGCAGCGAAGGTGAGCGCCCCTGCAAACAGGATGAGTGAGGGCGCGGCAAGGCTCTGCATGCGGAGGGTGTGCCTGGGGTCGTGATCCGCGTCTTGTCGGCGCGACCACGTGAAGTACGCAAGCGCGATGAGCGACCAGATCAGGAAGTACACGACGGCTCGGGTCGTCCACCCACGCGTGTTCAAATAGCCGGTCTTCTGCGCGATGACTTCGTGGTGAAGGGCGATCTCTTGCGGCGTGTGCGCGTGGGACTCCCCGTCTCCATGGGCGTCAGCATCGCTTTCTTCATGCGCCTGGGCACGCGCCGTGCTGGCCCCGAGTTCGAGGACGCCGTGCTCGTCGGCGCTGTCTTCGGCGTGATCACCGTGGTCGGCGGCACCGTGATGTCCGGCGTTCTGCCACTCTTGATAGATCGGAACCTTGTGCAGTGCGACACCGATGATGAACGGGGCGGCGAGAAGCGCGATCACGGGGGCGCCTGACATGATCACTTCGGGAATGCGTCTTGACGACACGCCCCAGTGCGATGCCGTGAGGAACTGGATCAGCACCAGAAACATCCCCCCGAGCATCAGAGTGACCACGAAGAAGAGACCAAAGAGGTATGCGTAGCTCAAGCGCTCAGGGCTCGCCGAGAAGACCGCGGCGAGGCCACCCACCGCTGCCAGAACGAGCGGCGCAATCCATGCGCGCGCCCAAAATCCGTCGTTGCCGACGCGGTAGTCGATGTCGGGGGTCGCGTCGCTCACTGCGCTTGCTCCGTTCCGGTGGCGGCAGCCTGAGGTGCCTGGGTCAGCTGAAGCGCGCGCAAGTACATCACGATCGCCCACCGGTCGTTCACCGGGATGTTGTGCGCATAGCTAGGCATGTTGCGAACACCATTGGTGATCGTCGCAAACACCTGGCCATCGGGGACGTGCCGGAGCCGGTCGTCATGGAACGTCGGCGCCACCAACCCGGTCGCGCCGAGCTGGTCCGCGCGGCGTGACACCATGCCCTTGCCGTTCCCCGAATAGGAGTGACACGTCGAGCAGTAGATGTTGTAGCGGTCCCTACCCCGGGTCAGCATGGCCTCATCGCCTCCGCTCGCAGTCACGATCTGAGGAGGCACCTCGAGCACGTACTCGTCATCGGCGGTTCGGCCCGTGGCCCACGACAGATTGCGCGGCATCTCACGCGACACGGTGCCCTCGATCTCGGGACGCATCGATCGCTTGTCCGCGAAGAACGGCTTCTCTTCTTGGGTGTCGTAGCGGGGCTGGTTGTACATGTTGCGGATGCCGACGATGGGCGGCTTCTCGCTCTCCGCACCGAGGCAGCCGGTGCCCAAAAGCACCCCGGACGCGATCGCGATGGCGATGAACAACTTCATGCAGCCTCCTCGACGAGCTCGACGTAGCTTGCGCCCGTCGAATCCAAGAGCGCTTTGGTTTGCTCGAGGTCGAACTTCTGATCGCCCGCCTCAATCGAGATGAAGAACTTGTCGTCGGTGGCTGCTTCGAATCGCTCCGACTCGAAAATGGGATGGTTGTGCCGTGGCAGCTTGATAATCCCGAAGAGCCCGAACAGCGTCGAGAACCCGCAGAAGAGAATCCCGAGCTCGAACATGATCGGCACCATCGACGGAAACGCGCCGGGCGGCTTACCACCGACGACGAGGGGGTAGCCCCACCCGATGTCGAGGAAGTTGATCTGCCAGTTGTTCATGTACTGAATCATCAGGACGGCAGTACCGACACCGAGCATCCCGAAGATGAACGAGATGATCCCGATCTTGGTCGGCTTCAGGCCCATCGCCTCGTCTAGGCCATGCAGAGGGTACGGCGTGTGGCAATCCCACTTCTGGTAGCCTGCGTCTCGCACCTTCATCGCAGCCTTCGCAACGGCATTCGGGGTGTCGTACTGCGCCAGAAACAGAGCCGGCTTCTTGTTCTGTAGCGTGGTTGCTTCGTCAGACATAGCGCGCCTCACTCCGCCGGTACCGGGGCGATGGCGCCGCTCGGCTCTTCTTGGGTTTCCTCGTGCAGGTCAGGATGCGCCCCAGGCAAGTTTCCTTTGACTTCGGCGATGGCGATCATCGGAATCCATCGAATGAAGAGAAGGAATAGCGTGAAGAACAAACCAAACGTGCCGAGATAGGTCAGGACGTCGGTCGCCGTCGGGTGAAACATGCCCCACGAGGAAGGAAGGAAGTCTTGGTAGGTCGACGTCACGATGATGACGAAGCGCTCGAACCACATGCCGATGTTGATCAGGATGCTTGCGATGAACATGATCGGGACGCTCGTTCGCGCTCGCTTGAACCAGAAGATCTGAGGGACGACCACGTTGCAGAACACCATGGCGTAGTAGGCCCACCAGAGAGGGCCCCAGTTGTCGTTGCTATCGAGGATGCCCCAGCCGAGACGGTTGTGGAGGAAGACCCACTGCTCGTACGGGTTTGAGGAGTACCAGGCGATGAAGAACTCCATCGCGTACGCATAGCCAACCAGCAAGGCCGTCCCGAGCATGAACTTGTTCATCAAGTCCAGGTGCCGAATCGTGACGACCTTGTGCATCTTGAACACGCTTCGGCAAATCAGCATCAAGGTGGTGACGAGTGCAAAGCCGCTGAAGACCGCGCCGGCGACGAAGTACGGTGGAAAGATGGTGGTATGCCAGCCGGGAACCACCGAGGTCGCGAAGTCGAACGAGACGACCGAGTGGACCGACAACACCAGGGGTGTCGAGATGCCCGCGAAAATGAGATAGGCCCGCTCGTAGTGTTGCCAGTGTCGGTGGGCGCCTCGCCAACCGAGGGCGAAGAACCCGTACGCGCGCTTTCGAACCAGGTTCTTCGAGCGGTCCCGTAGCGTCGCAAAATCCGGAATCAGGCCGATGTACCAAAAGATGACGCTGATCAGCAGGTAGGTATTGACCGCAAAGACGTCCCACATCAGCGGGCTCTTGAAGTTCGGCCACATGTCCATCTGATTGGGAATCGGAAACAAATAGTAGTCGAACCACGGGCGACCCGTGTGGATCGCGGGAAACATCGCAGCGCAAAGAACCGCGAACACCGTCATCGCTTCGGCGAACCGATTGATGCTGGTTCGCCACTTCTGTCGGAAGAGGAACAGAATCGCCGAGATCAAGGTTCCCGCATGGCCGATGCCGATCCACCAGACGAAGTTGGTGATGTCCCACGCCCAATAGACGGGTGCATTGTTGCCCCAGACGCCCACTCCCTGGAAGAAGAGGTAGCCGAGGGCGCCGCTCAGAACGCCGAGAACACTCACCGACATCAGAAAGAGAAGCCACCAACCGCGAGGGGCTTTGGTTTCGGTCACGCGCGCGATGGTCTCAGTGATGTCGTGCGCAGTCGTTCCCTCCGGAAGGAGATACGTTTCGCCAAGCTCTTTGATGGGCGCGTCGTAGCTCATGGTCTTCAGCCCTTTCCTTCGAGGGCGGGGTTCGGATTGCGAACGCGCGCGAGGAAGGTGGTGCGCGGCCGCGTTCCGATCTCAGCAAGTAGTTGATACTGCCGGTTGAGCGCTTTGAGCTTTGTGACCTTCGCGTTGGGATCGTTGAGGTTGCCGAACGTGATCGCACTGCTCGGGCACGCTTGCTGGCACGCGGTCCGAATCTCGCCGTCGACGATCTCGCGGTTCTCGCGGTTCGAGGAGATCTTGACTTCCTGGATTCGTTGCACGCAGTAGGTGCACTTCTCCATCACACCCCTCATGCGGACCGTCACGTTCGGGTTGAACTGCAGCTTCCGAGACTCGGGGAAGTCACCGTAGAAGCCGAACTTGTCGTCGAGGTGGCCGTGCCACTCGAGGTAGTTGAACCGTCGAACCTTGTAGGGGCAGTTATTCGCGCAGTAGCGAGTCCCGACGCAGCGATTGTACACCATGTCGTTCAAGCCCTCATCACTATGGACGGTGGCGTTGACCGGGCAGACGTTCTCACAGGGCGCTTCTTCGCACTGCTGGCAACCCACGGGTTGCACCGCCACCTGGGGGGAGCCCATGTCTTCCCCAACGAAGTATCGGTCGATGCGAAGCCAGTGCATTTCGCGGCCGCGTTCGACCTCGATCTTGCCCACGGACGGGATCGTGTTCTCGGCCTGGCAGGCAGCCACACAAGCGTTGCAGCCCGTGCACGATGCGAGGTCAATCGTCATTCCCCACTTGTACCCCTCGTCGTAGTTCTGCTGCTTCCAGAGCGGGGGCGTGTTCACCGGTTCGACCGAACGATACGATGCGAAGTCGGGTTCCTTTTTGTACTCCTCAAGCGTCGCGTCGATCGCGATTGGGCGGCCTTCCATACGGTCATGCGTCTGGGTTTGAACCAGGTTGTATGTCTCAGGCAGGCCCTCGACTTTGACACCACTTGCGAAGTCGAGATCGGCAACCGTGCGGAGGGGATTCACGTCGAACCCCTTGCCGTTCCCGTAACGACCCGCAGCCGTGCGGCCCCAGCCGAGGGTCAGCGTAATGCAGTTGTCGGCGTGACCTGGAAGCGGCCAGACGGGAACCTCGATCTGCCGGTCGCCCTTCGAAAGCCGGATCATCTGCTCGTTCTTGAGCCCCAAAGCGTCGCGTGTCGCGGGCGACATCACCGCCGCGTTGTCCCACACGAGTTTGGTCATGGGCGCGGGAAGCTCGAGCGCCCAAAGGTTGTTGGCGTGCGTGCCGTCCCAGAGGGCGAAGTCCGGCTCGAATGTAACTTCGACGTTCGTCGGGCTGACGACGGTGCGAGGAACGGGTCGCCGCAGATCTTCGATGATCCCTACAGTTGCGACTGAAGGCTTTGTGCCCTTCGGCAAGAGCAAGATTCCGGCATGGAGGCCTTGCCGCCACACGGCGTCGGCGTTGAACTCCTTCGGTGACGCGCCAAGACCGATGAGTGTCTTGGTGTCGGTCTTGATTTGCTCCTCGTGGAGCTCTCGGGTGATCTTGTCGCCGGTCGTGGCCTTCGCGCCCACGAGCACCGCGAGCAACTCAATCGCACTCCGACCACCGTAGAGGGGTGCGATTAGCGGCTGCTGGATCGAGACCGAACCGTCGATCGCCTGTTGGTCTCCCCACGCTTCGAGCTCATGCGCCATCGGCGCATGCCATGTGCAGGCCACTGTCGTTTCGTTGCGGTGGCTCGACAGGTGCAACGAGGTGAGGCCTTCGCGAGCAAGGAAGCCGGCGAAATCGATGTCCGCCGGTGCGTCGTAGACCGGATTGCCATCGACGATAATCAATGAGGTCACGTCTTCGGCTTCGGCGAGCGCTGCAATGCTCTCGCGACTTGCCGGGTCGTTGGGATCCAACTCCGGTCCGAAGAACGTCGTCCGTCCGAAGTTGCCGAGCGCTCCGTTGATCGCAGTGGCGAGTGCATGGACGATCGGCGGCTGGCCGGCTCCGGCAACGACGATCGAACGGCCTTTGTTGGCGATCAAGTCCTTGGCGGCGATAGCCAGCCACCTCGAGTCGAGGCTCCCAAGATCGATATCCTGAAGGTTGCTGTGAATGGCGCCTGCGAGCGGCCCGAGGTTCTCGACACCGCCCGCAGCCAAAGCCAGCGTGAGCATTCGCGCGTACCACTCGATGTCGGCCTGCGACGAGCGAAGCCGGTGGTCGGCCATGCTGCCTGTAACCGTGAAGTTCGACTCGACGACATAGAGCCGGTTCATTGGTTGGTCTGGCGAGGTTACCGCGCGCGTTGCCGCGAACCGCCGTGCTGCGGCCACGGAGCCTGTCTCGTTCCCGAGGAAATCGGAACCAAGGGAAACCGTGACCATCGACTTCGAGTGGTCGTACAGAGGGGTGGAGGTCGATCCCTGCATGGCGATCCGCGCGCCGGCGCGGGCGTTATCGTCATTGACCGCGCTGTATGTGTGGAACTGCGCCTTCGGAAACTTCGCGTTTACCTTCTGCCGCATCGCGCGGAAGGACGGGCTGTTGGTGATCGGGGCGAGAATCCGAAGCCCCGCTCCCTGATCGGCCGTGTGTTTTTTGACGAGTGACGCGATGAACTGATCGAGCTGCGCGTCGGTCGCGTCTTTGAGCGCACCACCTTGGCGCTGCGCCGGCGATTGCGAGCGATCCGGATCGTACAAGTCCCAGACGTAGAGCTGGCCGCGAACGTCGGTCGCTCCCAGGCTGGTCGATGACGCCTCGTTCCCCTCGATCTTGGTCGGACGCCCATCATGGCTGGTCACGACCACACCCAAGTTGTCGCGGCCCCGAGCTGTCACCGTCGCGAAATGCGAGGGAATCCCCGGAATGAGATTCTCCGGCGCCTTGCTGTAGGGGTAGATGATCG
>JBATTM010000113.1:0-9485 GCA_049670545.1 Polyangiales bacterium | reverse complement strand
CACGGGCTCCCTTGGATGAAAGATCAGTTTCAACGCGATCCAGTTGGTGAGATATCCCACGCCGAAGCCTGCCGCAGGCAAGATCCACGGCGCAGGGTAGAGGACCCACACGATCATCTGCACGATGCCGAACACGAAACCAAAATACAGCCCAGATCGCTCGATGAACTTGAACTCCTTTTTGCCGACCTCGTAGAACATCTCGCCCATCAAGCCCTTGTCCCGGTCCATCGCCTCGAGGATCGTTTTTTCGATGTCCAAGATGTTGTCGATGTCGTCCGCCATGTCCATCGCGATCGAGCGAGAGACACCGGTAATTTCCTCACGAACCAGAGCGCGAACTTTGTTCTGCATGAACTCGCCGGCGTTGTCCCACATCGGCTTCGCGTGTTTCGTGGCGACGTCGACGATGACCTCTTCGGTGATTTCGTCGACGACCGCGCCAAGCTTTCCGGAAAACGCCTCTGCGCTGAAGCTTGCGTCGAACAGCTCACGAAGCGAAAGCAGCTTCTCGGTGATGAGTGCGTTCGACATCTTGGCAAGCCGGAGGGCGTTGGCCGGAATGACACCTTGCCAGCCGAGCCACGGTGGCACGCCGATGAACTTGATGGGGTAGAACATCATCTTGATCGCGACGACGTTGGTGAACCATCCGACCACACCGCTGATCACCGGGATCAGCAGGACGATCCAGTTCTCTTGAATGCGAGTCAGGAGTTCCATTAGAGCACGCTCACGAGTGTTGCTTCCCTCTCAAGAGCCGTGAATGTGCATCCAGTAGAGAAGTAGGGCAATCGTCTTCCCGTCTTCGATGTGACCCTCTTTTAGCATGTCGCGGATCTGCCACGCAGGTTGCGGAAAGACTTCGATCTGTTCATCTTGATCGAGTGACTGAGCCGTTCGCTGCAGCCGGGTTGCGACGAACCCGTACATACGCTCGTTGAGCACTCCGGGGGATGCGAAGAACTCGGTGAGAGGCGCGAGCTGCGCGGCTCGGTAGCCGGTCTCCTCTTCGAGTTCGCGGGCGGCGCAGTCCTCGGGTGCTTCGTTCGGCTCGAGCGTTCCAGCCGGAAGCTCCCAGAGCGTCTTGCCCACGGTTCTTCGGACGTTTCGAATCAAGACTACCCGGCCGTCGTCGAGTACGGGCAGGATCACCGCGGCGCCGGGATGTTCCACCACATCCCGAGTGATGGTCCGGCCGTCGTCGGTCTCGAAGGTAAGCCGCGCGACGTCGAACTTGGCGGCCTCGAGGAGCAACTCGCGCGCTTTCATGGTGCGCATCATGTCTGACTTCGGTCGCGCTTTCACGTCAATTTGACTGGATCGGGCGGGATCGCCATTGTGGGGGCGTGCGGCTCGGGAATCTATGGGGATCACCGTTCGCGGTCGTTGCGGTGGGGTCGGCGCTCGCGGCAGTGTGGACGTTCGCGTACGGTGCCACGGCGACGTCGGCCGACAGTCCTCCGACGGGACCCGCTGCGATCGAGGAGGCCGTGGTCGTCGGCGTCGTGAGAACGGACCGTGAGAGGATGGGGCCGCGGCTCCTCCACCCGCCGCCCAACGACAAGCTTGGGCTCGATATCGCGATCGAGGATCGAGACGGCGAATCGATGAAGCGACTCCATGCGGCGCTGGGGCGGGCGGAAGCAGGCGAAGGCCAAGCCCGTTTGGTGTTCTTCGGTGCGTCTCACGTCGCAAGTGATCTCTTCACCGGGCACATTCGACGCGAGCTGCAAGCGCGGTACGGAGATGCGGGTCATGGCTTCGTCGTACCCGTGCATCCGTGGCGAACCTATCGGCACCGCGACATCAACATCGAGAGTGATGGGAAGCGTTGGAAGACACACCGGGTTCGCGTCGGTGATTCCGAAATCGAGCCCGTGGGTGTCGCGGGTGTCGCGATGGCAAGTAGCCGACCGGGCTCGTTCGGGCTGCTCAGGACCGTGGAGGACGGCGACTTCGGGACGGCTGCGGAGGTGTTCGAGCTCTACTATTTGAAGGTGCCACGGGGCGGAGAACTCGATGTGATCATCGACGGCCGCGCCGCGCGAAGGATATCAACCCGGGGCAGCAAACGGGAGACGGGGTACGCCACCTTCCGAGTCCCCGACGGTCCTCACACCTTCGAACTGAGAACGACTAGCAAACGACCGGTGTGGCTTTTCGGTGCGTCGGTCGAACGAGACCGTCCTGGTGTGATCGTCGACACGCTGGGTATCAACGGCTCCCGAGCGCGGTATCAGTTGCTCTGGGATGATGAAATCTACCGCGAGCACCTCAAGCGACGTGACCCGGATCTCGTCGTTCTCGCGTATGGGACGAACGAGAGTGGCGACGAGGCTCCACTCGAAGACTACGAGCGCGACCTTCGTGCCGTAGTCGGACGTGTGCGGGACACCGTACCTGAGGCATCATGCCTGTTGGTCGGGCCGTCCGACCGCCCCCTCCAGGTGGAGGACCGGGTCTTCGAAGACCGTGTGCGCACATCCGAACTGATCGAGATCCAGCACCGCGTCGCACTGGAACTCGGTTGCGGATTCTTCGACCTGGTTGCTTTCCAAGGGGGGCCCCTCTCGATGGTGCAGTGGGCGGCCAACGACCCTCCGTATGCATCCCAGGACCACATCCACTACACACGCCTCGGCTATCAGCGGCTCGGCGAAGTGTTGCTTTCGGCGTTGCTAGAAGGCGCCTCGGCGTCGGGCGCTTCCGATGGCGGCGTCGCTGGCCCAGCGTCTGCCGATGCTGCGTCGCCTGATGCCGCCGCCAAGTAGTTCGCGAAGCCCGCGAGCAATGCCTTGTACAGCATGTTGCCGATGATCTCGTATCCTGCCGGTGTTGCGTGCCGAAAGTCGCCCATCGCGAGGCGGGGTCGAGCTCGATACCACCTGCGCATCGCGTCCTCACCTCCCATTGCCTCCCACGTGTTGTAGAAGGCGCACCCGGAATCGAAGGCGGCGCGCCGCTGCGCAGCCACGATCCGCGGAATGGTATCGAGGGTGCGGATTCGGCCTCGGGTGCGCGACGCCTGGTCGAGCGGCGAGACGACCAAGCACCCCAAGTCGTCTCGGCCCTGCCGTACGTGCGCCAACACCTTCGCGTAGTCTTCGTAGAACTGTTCTTCCGTCTTGTCGTCGCTCGCCTCGTTGCCGCCGAACCCGAGGACCACGAGGTGGGCTCCACGCTGTTTGAGCTGCTGGGCGATATGGGTCTCGCTGAAGTTGAGAAGGCGATTGGCGCGGGCGCCGACGAGACCGAGCGAATCATAAACCACTCCAGGGCCGTCGCGCTCGACGACGAATCCGTAGAAGTGGACTGGGCCGCCCCGGGTGTACCGGACATGAAGCTCATGTGGGCCATCGGGAGCCTCGACTCGATGGACCCCGTCCGACAGGGCCTCGGCCTCCGTCGATACTTCGTCCCAGTTGCCATCGTCGATGCGGACCGAGAACGTGCCGCCGCGCGGCTGCGCTTGATAGTAAATGTCGAATGTCGACGCGCGCGTTCCGAAGTCCCCTCGTCTTACCGTCGAGACCTTCGCCCACGCGCCTCGCTTCGCGCGGGACTGGACACCACCATAGCCGTAGCGACCATGACGATCTTGGCGGCGAACGACCTCTCGGGTGATCCAATTGTCCTCGTTCGACGACTGCCTGACGCCACGGTGCTTGTACGGAATCGTGCCCTTGGCGGCGATCACGAAGCCGTGCCCGGCATCGCCAAAACGGGCCTGCAGTTGCTGCCGAACCGTCGATGTGATCAGGTCGGTCGCGATGCTCGAGTCGCCATAGTGGCCCACCCGTGTGACAGCGCCTTCGTGCTCATTTGCCGTGGCTTCGAGCGCTGCATAGAAGGGGGCCATCCCCCGGCCCGTGGGGTCTTCGATGAACACATCGATTCCCGCGTACTCGGAGGGATCAATCACTCCCAGACTTGCGTCCGGTGCAAGATCGACGATGGTGCCCGGGCCGAGATTGGCGGCCACCGACTCGCCCACGGTCTCAGCTAGTCGGTCCGTCGTGATCGCACTCGTAGTGGACGCACGATACGAGCCGCCGTGACCCGCGAACGCAGGAATCTCCCCCCACTGATTGAAGAGCCGCACGACCGGCGTCCCCTGCTCGTTCGGGATCCAAGGTCGAAGCGCCGAAAGCGAGGGCACGAAGTAGGGCACGGTTGCGACCGCGAGCATCGCAACCGTGACGATGGTCAGGTGCTTGAGGGCAGAATCTTGTGGCGTAGTGTATTGCATCAGAATTGGAAATAGATGTAGGGGACGACTTCGCTCGTCGCGACGTAGCTGAGGGCGAATCCAAGGCAGGCGAGGGCGACACCCTGCGCAGGAGCCGGGAGGGCTTTGAAGCCTTGCTCGATCGATTCGAACCAGCGCCTCGGGGTGTAGTGAGCGGCGAACGTAAGTAGCAGAACAGCCCACACCTCGGCTGAGATCTGCGCCATCCCGTAGCCGCCATTGCCGAGTTGGGCCGTGACGCTGATCGCGTTGTCGAGGTCGTTGGCGCGAAACAGGATGCGTGAGAAGACGACGAACTGCAGCGCCCAGAAAACCTTGAAGACGTGGACGTGCCACGCATCGGTGGTGTCTCGCGTGCGTCCCGACCGTCGATAGAAGAAGCGGTGGATCACCATTGCGCCCGATTGGAGGATTGCGTAGACCACGAAAGTCCACGATGCCCCATGCCAGATGCCTATGAGAAACATGGTGAGGCCGAGGTTCCAATACGCGCGCAGCGGACCCACCCGCGATCCGCCAAGCGGATAGTAGAGGTAGTCTCGCAGCCAGGTGGAAAGCGTCATGTGCCAACGGCGCCAAAACTCGGCAGGGCTGGCCGATTGATAGGGTCGGTCGAAGTTCCGTGGCAGCTCGAGCCCCATGAGCTTCGCAGAGCCACGCGCACAATCGGTGTACCCCGAGAAGTCGCAGTAGATCTGCATCGTGAATCCGTAGAGTGCGACGACCACCTCGGCGCTCGTATAGAGTTCAGGCTGATCGAACACGCGGTCGACGAGGTTGACCGAGAGATAGTCCGCGATTGCTACCTTCTTGATCAATCCCGTCGCAATGAGGAACAGCCCACGAGTGACTTGCTGGGTGCGAAGCGTGATCGGGCGTGCGAGTTGAGGTAGCAACTCAGAAGCACGAACGATCGGGCCGGCCACCAACTGCGGGAAGTACGTGACGAACACCGCGAACTCGACGAAGTTGCGCGTGGGCTCGAGCTTGCCCCGGTAGATGTCGATCGTGTAGCTGAGCGTCTGGAAGGTGTAGAACGAGATTCCAACGGGGAGCAGAACGTCGAGAAAGGGCGGGTGCTCGATCGTCACGCCGAAGAGAACGTGCAGAACGTCGGTGGTGGCTTGCGAGGCGAAGTTGAAATACTTGAACACCCCGAGAAGGCCGAGGTTGGTCACGAGGCTGACAATCAGCCATCGCTTGCGCACGGGCTGTGACGCGCTTGCGTGGATCCGGGCGCCAACCACGTAATCGACCAGCGTCGAGCCGAGGATGAGGACGATGTAGGCCGGGTGCCACGCCATGTAGAAGATGCATGACGCAACGAACAAGAACACCATTCTCAGCCGCCGGAAACCCGACAGCATCCAGAAGCCAGCGACGGCCAATCCGAGAAAGACGATGTAGTCGAGACTGCTAAAGAGCACTGGTTCCCCTAGCCAGCGTGAACGCGAGCGGTTTCTAGCTGCCCGCAGGCCTGCACGCTAGGTGCTTGACCCAGGCCCATCTTCGCAGAAGCATTTCGGCCGCGGAGGTTCTGATGAAGATTGACGGTTCGGTAGCGATGATCACGGGCGGCGCGTCAGGGTTGGGCGAGGCCACAGTGCGCCAATGGGTCGGTCGAGGCGGGCGCGCCGTAATCGTCGATCTCAACGAAGAACGGGGAGAGACCCTGGCCTCCGAGCTCGGCGAAACTGCGATTTTCGCGAAAGCAGACGTGAGCAACGCCCAGCAGGTCGAAGCCGCAACCGACCGTGCCAGCGCCATTGGGCCCCTGCGAGCCGCGTTCAACTGCGCGGGCATCGGTATCGGCGCCCGGACCATCGGCAAAGACGGCTCCCCTCACGATCTGGACGCGTTTCAGAAGGTGATCACCGTGAACCTGATCGGAACGTTCAATGTCCTTCGACTTGCCGCTTCGGCGATGTCCAAGAACGAGTCCGAAGACGGCGAGCGCGGCGTCGTCGTCAATACTGCATCGGTCGCCGCGTATGATGGCCAGATTGGGCAAGTGGCGTACTCGGCCTCCAAGGGTGGAATCGTGGGGATGACGCTCCCTGCTGCGCGTGACCTCTCCCGGGCTCAGGTTCGCGTGGTGACGATCGCGCCAGGCACCTTCGACACGCCGCTACTCGGGACGTTGTCGAACGAAATCCGCGCAGCGTTGGCTGCGTCGATCCCGCATCCGAGTCGACTCGGTCATCCGGACGAGTTTGGCGCGCTTGCGTGCCACATCGTGGAGAATAGCTACCTCAACGGAGAGGTGATACGCCTCGACGGTGCGCTGCGGATGGCGCCCCGCTAGCTTGCGGGGCGCGTTCGGCGTCCTACAGTCGGCGCGTGGACGAGCCCGCGCACGCGAAGGCACCCCTGTTGGCAGTGCCGGTCGCGCGTCGGCGTCGCATCTTGGGGCTTGCACTGCCCATCATCGGCGGAATGTTGTCACAGAACGTCCTCAACCTCGTCGACGCGGCGATGGTGGGTTCGTTTGGCGACGCAGCCCTTGCGGGCGTCGGGCTTGGCGGCTTCGCCAACTTTCTCTTGTCTTCGTTCATTCTGGGATTGTCAGCAGGTGTCCAAGCGATGGCCGCACGCCGAGTCGGCGAAGGCCGGATGCATGAGACGGCCGTGCCTCTCAACGGTGGCCTTCTCATTGCGCTCGCGCTGGCCGTCCCCTGGTCGGCAGTTCTAATCAACTATGCGCCGGAGTACTTTCCGGTACTCGCGAGCGATCCGGCGGTCGTGGAACAAGGGGTACCGTATCTCCGCGCCCGGCTCGTCGCGATGGTGGCGATGGGCATGAACTTCGCGTTCCGGGGCTACTGGAATGCGGTCGACAAGTCGATCCTCTACATGCGCACGCTGATCTCGATGCATGCGCTCAACATCTTTCTCAACTGGGTGTTGATTTTTGGCCACCTTGGAGCCCCAGAGCTTGGGGCCACGGGAGCGGGCATCGCGTCGGCCATCTCCACGTTCTTCGGGACCGCATCCTACTTCGTTCTCGGGAGCCGCCATGCGCGGGAGGGTGGCTTCATGCACGGGCTGCCGGACCGCGCCACCGTGACGACCATGCTTCGACTCGCGGCCCCCGCGGGCCTCCAGCAGTTTTTCTTCGCCGCTGGGATGACCGTGTTCCTTGCGATGGTCGCGCGTATGGGGACCTCAGAGCTCGCCGCGACCAAGGTGATCATCGACCTTCTGCTCGTTGGAATCCTGCCGGGACTTGGGTTTGGGCTCGCTGCCGCATCTCTCGCCGGTCAAGCGCTGGGTCGCAAAGACGTCGACGACGCCAAGCAATGGGGCTGGGACGTCACCAAGATTGCGGTCTTGGTCGTCGGCGCAGTCAGCATCCCTGCGATAGTCGTCCCCGATCTCATTCTTGGGGTCTTCATACGGGAGCCCCATACCTTGGGGATCGCGAGCGCGCCCCTTCGGATCGTCGCGGCATCCTTGTTCCTCGACACGGTGGGGATGGTGTTGATGAATGCCCTTCTCGGAGTGGGCGACATGAAGCGCGTCACGATCATCGCGACCAGTTATCAGTGGCTCTTCTTCCTGCCTGCGGTGTATGTGCTCGGCCCTGTCATGGGCTTCAGCCTCGCGGTGATCTTTGCGACGCAGGTTTCCTACCGCATCCTGCAGTCCGGCACGTTCGCGCTGATGTGGAAGGTGGGGCGCTGGCAGTCGATCGAGCTCGGGTAGGTGCGTTCAGGTCCCGGTACCCGCTCCGGAAGCGAGCCAACGAGCGCACTCCGGACCGAGCTCTTTCTCAGCCCGCGCTTCGTACTCGGCGCAGTCGTTCTTGGTGAGCGTGTCGCGCCACCGGCCGTTGGTCCCACGGTTCACGAACGTCGTTGCGCCACCGTCCCAGAACGCGCCACCAAGTGGCACGGTCTTGCCCGCGTTCGCTTTCATGTAGTCGAACGAGCAGTGGTCCACGATCGTGTTCCAGTTCGACTCGTCGATCGGGATGTCTAGAAAACGTGCGATCCCACGAATCTGTCCGGGCATGTCGCGTTTCAAGTCTTCGAAATGGACCATCGTGACGTTTGGAAGGTCTCGGATCTGCCACCAAGAGCGCACGTTCTCCCAGAACGGCCAAAACGGATGACCGTCACCCTCGAGCCAATCCCGAAAATAGGTGAGAATCGAATCGGGCGGAGGCTCGATAGGCGGCCCGACGCGCCCGGGGGTCTCGTTGAGCGCCTCATACCAGGACGCGTTCGCATTGGCGTGATGG
This sequence comes from Polyangiales bacterium, assembly GCA_049670545.1. Classification (GTDB taxonomy): domain Bacteria; phylum Myxococcota_A; class Polyangia; order Polyangiales; family Houyiibacteriaceae; genus SG8-38. The sequence goes on along the minus strand of JBATTM010000113.1, from coordinate 990 downwards.
TTGTACATGCTCCACAGGACATCGCGCCCATCGCGCGCGATGTAGACGTACTTGGCATCCGGTGAGAACACCAACGCGTCCACGGGCAAGTGCGTCTTCATGAACCGTCGATGGGTCTGCGCCTCGAGCGGAGGAAGCTTGACCTCACGAGGCGGGACCCGGAGGTCGAGCCAGGGTGACATTTCGGCGACTTCGAGGCCTTCTTGTCCGTCGAAGAGCAGCTGAGAAACGATCTGCTGCAACCAAGTCGTGCCAGCCTTCGCGTACGTCGCGATGATGATGTCGTCGTCTCGAAACCGAAAATCGTTCCAGATCGTGGAATCGAAATGGTGATTCTGAAACTCTCGCGTCTTCTTGGGGCAGTCGACTTTCGCCATGGTCTTCCTTCTCAGATCTCAAGGGTCTCGATGGCTTGCTCCCAATCCCTACCATTGAAGTGGGTCACCTCGAACGCGCCGAAATCGACACCCTCGAGACAGCGGACGTTGATGTCGACGCGATCAGGGTGTGAGCGTGGTCGATAGAACGAGTGGATTCCGCAGCGCTTGCAGAAGTGATGCTTGGCCGTGTGCGTGCCGAACGTATAGGTTTCGATCGCGTCTTCGTCGGCCAGGAGCTCGAAATCGGATTCGTCGATGATCAGGTGCAAGAAGCCCTTCTTCGTGCAGATGCTGCAGTTGCAAAGGACGACGCGACCTCCCGACCATGTGGCGCGAAACCGCACGTTGCCGCAGTGGCACCCGCCTTCTGCAGTGCGTCGTTCTTCGGTCACTCTACGGGTACTCCCGAATCCTTGTGCAGCGTCATCCAGGGCGTGCCCGCAATCTGAACTTCGACGACCTCTTCCAACACCACCAGCACTGGCGGGCTTGCCACCGTGCCGAGCTCGGTCCGCCACACCTCTTTGCCGGACCGTATACTCTGCGCCGTTACGACACCAGGGTCGCCGCCTTCGGCGATGTAGATGATCCCTTCGGACAGCACACGGGG
>JBATTM010000112.1:0-2379 GCA_049670545.1 Polyangiales bacterium | reverse complement strand
TCCCAGACTCGGGACGAGCGGCATCGCGAGAGCAACAAACGGCACGTACACGGCGGCGGCGATGACTTGGGACCAACGCGAGGCCTGCACCCGCGTCTCCGCATCGTAGCTATCACCGAGATAGCGCGTTGTCTCAAACCCCTGCACCACGATCAGTGTGCCGGCCACGATCCGAAGAGAAGACCACAGCGTTCGATCCGGAACCGCGAGCCGTGGAAGACCCTCAGGGGAGCCCGCGGCGATGAGATCGTAGCGTGCGAAGCCGACAAGCAGCAGGGCAACGAGAATGAGCGTGACCACCAAAGCGTACTTCTCCAAAGACTCGAGTGGGCGAAGACCCCCGACGATCCCCATCAGCACGACGGCGGAGGTCGCGACGGTCACGAGAAGGCTCTTGTTGAATGCGCTGTCCGCGTCGAAGGGCTTGAGCGCGAACGCCGCGAGGATATGGAGATAGAGGCAGACCGACAGCACATAGGCGAAGATCAACGCATAGGTCGATGCGTGCTCTAGCAGAACAGCGCTGCGGGGTGGCTCACGTTGGAGCGCTGGCTCGATGATGGTGATGTTGTGCCGGATCACCCCGCCGACGCCGTAAGCCAAGCCGAGCACCGCGATCATGGCGACCCCCGAGTACGGGCCCACCGCGCTCGCAAGCACGGGGACCACGACCAAAAAGCCGCTTCCGAAAATGGAGGCGAGCGGCGTCACGGTCGCTTGGGTGACCTGTCGCATGGTCAGCGCGGGTCACCGCCGTCGAGCGCTTCGTCGAGCTCCTTGACGGTCTGGTACTCGCTTTCGATCATAGGTCCCGCAAGCCTGACCACGATGTGGTGCGGGCTCTGGCTCTCGAGCCGCTGCAACTCTTCGTGCCTCTGTCCGACGTCTTTGCTGACCAACACGAGGTTCGCTTGCGCGCGAACGAAGTGAGGCTCGCGGGTCAGAGTTGCGCGGAGCAACTCACCACACTTCGCAGAGTCCGCGTATCTCTCGAACGCCTCCATCGCAAGCAAATACGTTCGGATAGGAGGATTCCCCTCGAGGTCATCCGCGTACTGCATCATCCGGTCGAACTCGAGCCAGTCCCCTTGGAGTCGAAACGCGTTGGCGCGCGCAAGGTACGCGAGTTGGCTCTTCGGATCGTGCCGGATCGCCTGCTTCGCGAAGTCAGCGCCCACTGCGATCGGTTCTTTCGAAAGCAACTCGAGAGCGCGGACGACTTTTCGTAGGTCTTCGGTCCGCATCCGGAGGTTCTCAGTCCGTGCCGGGTCCCCCTTGGAAGGCTCCCGCGAGGCCCCGCGATAGGCGCTTGGTCCGGTAAGCTGCCGGAGCTCGGTCATCGCTTGGGTCCGCTCCTCTTCGAGGATAGCTGCGGTCGTCAACATCGCGCCGCCCTGAGAAAGCTCGAGGTAGGCACGCACAGTCAGCGCCTCGGCACCGTGTTTCCCCGCCGTGAACCGCCGCGCGGCCTCATATTCAGAGAGACGATCGGCTCGAATGAGGTCGAGCACTTGCGCCATGGACGTGATCTCGGTCGTTACATCCAAAGGTAGCTCGATCCCATACTTGGCCGCGAAGTCCTCGACGATTTGTGCGGCCTCGTGTGGCTGCATCGTTTCGATGTCGACGTGGGCGCCTATCGTGGAGTTGCCGCCTGGGGCTTGCGACGACACGCAAGCGCTTAGCGCCATGGCAACCACGAACCCGATGCCCGTCGTCCTCACGACGCTCGGGTAAACACGACTGGCGTGCCGGCCCAAGGCGCCCAACGTCTGAGGAGGGGCCGGTGTCGTCACGGGGCTTCCTCTACCTCCAGTTCCTCCGAGCTTGGCGCCACGTGATCCCGCGCGCGGCGCTGGATCTCTCGTGCTGAGCTTGTGCTATCGCCCGTCACCTCGACCACCTGCGCGTCGACCTTTCGGATACGAATACGCTTGAGATACAGGGGGCACGCCTCCATCTCCTCGAACCCGTGCGCCCGTCCAAATGCGTGATGGCAACGCATGTGGTTCACGACTTGCGCGATGTCGACTCCTTCGACGAGGTGAAAGCGAACCCCCATGGAAACCTCCTCGACGCGGGTCACGTCGACCAGCAAAGGACACACCGTCCGCTCTTGTTCGGGGGACATCGCACATTCGGCCTCCTCGAACGTTTCGAGGAGCTCGGCGGCGCGCCGGTGCTGGATCGCGTGCTTGGTATGCTCACGCGATCGCGTGACGCGCAGGCCACTGCTCGTTTCCGCAGCGAAGTCTTGACGCCCCGACACCCTATCGGCGTACGGCGCGGCAACTTCGCCTGGGTAGGCCGGGTCCGCTCTGCCCTGATAGCCACGCGCGGTGCCTTCATGCCGTTGCGCTTCGGCGCGATGGGCCTCCG
>JBATTM010000111.1:0-4853 GCA_049670545.1 Polyangiales bacterium | reverse complement strand
ATCCCAAACCTTGGAGAGCACAGCATAATCTCGGCCCCTGGGGCCGAGATTGCATAATCTTACAACAAAAATAGGCAAATCAGCACAGAATACCGTCGACGTGCCCCGACCTATGCAAGCCGAGCCGTCCGCCACATGATTGCGTCGACCCCGACCCGATCGCCCCAGTTGATCTAGTCCCCACAGCGTTAACCCTTGGTTAAAGGGGACTGACCCCTTTTCTGACGCCAGTGTCACAGCGCCATTCGACGCGCCGTGTGTCTCACGGTGGTGGGTTCAATAGGGCGGGTTCGATGCGGTCATGTGGCGGCATGGCGAGTGCCAACCCGTAAACGAGCAACCACCTCGGGTTGGTCGCGAGCTATGAGGAGAGGCTTGCGTTGGCAGACGCCCCAAGTGAACCGGCCAACCTATGCAAGCCGAGCCGTCCGACACATGACTGCGTCGAGCCCGACCCGATTGCCTCAGTTGATCCGGCCCCGCTTAGTTCAGCGTGCAGGTCGGATTGATGCAGTAGCTCACGCCGTCGCCACTCGAGTCGAAGCAGCTAAAGCCGCCCGGGCACTGCGTGTTGTTCTCGCAGCTGAGTTGGCATGTGTTGTTGTCTGCGGAGCAGGCGAGCGTGAGGTCATCCCGATCGTACTGGAGTGACAGCTCCGTCGCAGCGTCGCAACAATCCACCTCGTCATCGAGCTCTGGGCCACAACGTGGACGTGGATCGTTGGTGCAACGATCACAGGAACTAGTATCGGCTACATCGCACGGCCATCCGATGTCGATTTCGGAAGGCGGTGCGGCCTGCAGGCATTCGAATCGAATGCGTGCGCCCGACACAGGTTCCGAGCCGGAGGTGAAGCTCACGCGTTGCTGCTCGTCGTTGAACGAGCAAGCGGCCACAGTCTCTGATGTGAAATCATCGTAGAACCACCCGAGGCCATCGGGCGTTCCAATGTCCGCGTTCGCCGAGAGTTGCGTGATGCGACAGACCTCTCGTCCGTCCTCGTTGCCCACTGGCTCTGGCTCACGACCGCGACCCGCATCGGTACACGTGACACCTTCGGGCTGCACTTCACGCACCTCGCAACCCACCTGATTCTCAGCGTTGCGGTTGAGCGGGCGTGGAAGGCAGAGCTGGCGGAGCGCGGCGGCGATGCGCTCGACGATCGCGTTGAGTGCCGGCGAGTAGTCCGCCGCACAGATCGATTCGACGACCGTCCCAACACCGGTGCTGCCTTCGGCGAGCCCGCGCGCGACGTCGACGATTCGGCGTCCTGGGACCGCTGCTCCTGAACCGTCGGTCGCGGTGCAAGCTGGCGTAAGTTGCTGGCTAACCTGATTGTCCTGCGCCGGGTCCGGGACCTCCTCCATATCGGCGTCTGCTAGAATCGCGGCATATCGTTCGGCGTCGGTTTCGAAGTTGTCCCGATCGAGCGATTCCTTCTCCGGGATTCCGGTGATTGCCGCGAATACCACCTGGCTTGGGTCTTCCTTGAGTGCGGCGATGCCGTCCACGTAACGCTGGATCTCCTGCAAAGCCTCGGCGTGCTCGGCACAACGCAGGTTGAACTGCAGCGTTCCCTCGGTCGTGAGGGGTCCCTGAAGCGGATTGAGGCTCTCCGAGCGCGCTTCGGTATCGAACACGCGCGGGTCGGTCGTCGAGCAATCGTCCTCGTCCGTGATCAAAATTATGGCTAGCAATGCGTCTTGACGACTAAACCCGGCGTTTGCGCTCACACGATTCTGCGCGAGGACGGCCTCGAGCTGCTGCTCGAAGCCACAGCCATTGGTTTGACCCGTCACGCACTCGACGTCGCTGATGAATTCTTGCTGTGTGAACCCTTGCTCCGGGAAGTTCAGGTACATGGTTCCTTCAGGAGCGGTTTGCGCGCTACACATCGGTCGCGAGCCAGTTACCTGCATGACGCCCGCCTTGCCGGTAGGGCTGTCGCATGCGTCGTCCGGTTGGAAGTTGGTCCCGACCAGCGTTGGAGGCTCGTTCGGTGTCGGAGGATCGGTCGAATACCCGAGATCGGGTGTCACGATTCCCACGTGCCGGCTTTCCACCGCGGGGAACTCGCCGACCGGCATCGAGCTGTCGACGTCGATGCCCCCCGTGAGCAGAAGGTTCACGAGACGCGGCACCTGCTCGGCGAGCTTGTCCTGCTCGTCGGCCATGGATGGCGAATCGTCGATGATGAACAGCACATCCAGTGCGCGCTGTGGATTGACCGGCACGTTTTGAACGACACCGTTGATCGTGCATGGGTTGAGGACGTTCAGCGGACGGTTGGAGCAGCTACCAACCGTCGCGATGGACCCCACCATCACGAGTAAAAAAGCAAAGCGAACCTTCATGTCTCCCCTCCGTACCCGACAGCGTGATCATACCGACTCGGGCTCCACAAAGCCAATCGAGCGAGAACTTTACAGTCGAACTCGCATCGGCTGGCCCCCACACGGAAGCCCTGCAACCACATGAGATCACATCTGATCTCGACCATGTTCTCACTCATCTTCCCATGGGAACACCCCAATCATGCTACTTATTTCATGCTCAAGATACTGCTATGCAGAAAGTATAGGCCTCTCTCATGCGTCGTGTGCTGGTTGTCGATGACGAAGAAAACATCCGGATCGTGCTGCGCACGCTTCTGAAGAAGCACCAATACCAAGTCGAGACCGCCGAATCCGCCGAGCATGCTCTTGCGCAGATCGAGACGTTCGACCCCGACTTCGTACTGGCGGACGTGCGCATGAGCGGAATGACCGGTCTCGAGCTCTGCGCCGAGCTCAAGGTGCGGTCGTCGCTCGCGACCGTGATCTTGATGAGCGCGTACGGATCGGTCGACCTCGCGATCGAAGCCATGAAGGCCGGTGCGTACGACTACATCTCGAAGCCGTTCAAGCAAGACGAGGTCCTACTCGCGCTGACCAAAGCGGAAGAGCGCGAGACGCTGCGTCGAGAGAATCGCGCGCTCAAGGAAGCGATGCGGAAGGAGCAATCGTTCCACGACATTCTTGGAAAGAGCGACGCCATCCAACGCGTGTTCGCGACGATCAGCAAGGTCGCGGACTACAAGACGACGGTGCTGATTCAGGGTGAGAGCGGCACCGGGAAGGAACTCGTGGCGCGCGCGCTTCACCTCGGAAGCGTCCGCACGGAGAAGCGCTTCGTTCCGCTGAACTGCGGGGCGATTCCGGAAGCGCTTCTCGAGAGCGAGCTTTTCGGCCACAAAAAAGGGGCGTTCACCGATGCACACGCCGACAAGCGAGGGCTCTTCACAGAGGCGGATCAGGGTACGCTCTTTCTCGACGAGATCGGAGAGCTCCCACTCGGCCTTCAGGTCAAGCTGCTGCGCGTGCTGCAAGAGGGAAGCGTCCGCCCCGTGGGTGCGACGCGTGACCAGGACGTCGACGTTCGTGTGATCGCCGCGACGGTGCGCGATCTGCGCCACGAGGTCGAGGAAGGGCGCTTCCGGGAAGACCTCTTCTATCGGCTCAACGTGCTGCAGATCAACGTGCCCCCGCTACGTGATCGCCGTGATGACGTCATGCTGTTGGTCGACCATTTCGTCGAGCGCAACAACGGACGACTCGGCACCAAGATCCGCGACATCGATCAAAAGGCGCGGAAGCTTCTGCTCAACTATCCGTGGCCCGGCAACGTCAGAGAGCTCGAGAATACAATCGAACGTGCTGTCGTCTTGGCGGAGAGCGACATCATCGGGGTGGGGGACTTGCCGGAACGAATGCGCGAGCCGACCGATCCGGTGGCCGCGAGCCTTGCCAGCGGCGAACTCTCGATCAAGAAAACATCCCGCTTCATGGAGGAGACGCTGATCCGTCGAGCCCTCGAAAAGACGGGCGGAAATCGAACGGCGGCCTCGAAATTGCTCGAGATCAGCCACCGGGCTCTCCTTTACAAGATCAAAGATTATGGGATTCAGTGAGCCCACTGGATAATCCGGGAATGGCGAAGGTAGAAGGAGCGTTGGTTTCGTGATGGGCTCTATGCGCAATGGCTTGGCTTTTACGGTGTTTTGCGCCCTTTTCGTTTCGTTGGGGGTTGCGGGATGCAAGAAGAACATCCCGAACACGACGGTTGAGGACACGGTACCGAACCGCAGTGTCATCACCTTCATGGAGAACTATCGCCGCGCCGTAGAGGAACGGGACGTCGGCGCGCTCCTCTCGATGGCGCACCCCCAGTACCTCGACGACAATGGCACCCCTACGGGTGATGATGACATCGATTATCGGGCTCTCCGCATCAAGCTCGCAACGTGGCGCGAGCGGGTCACCGACGTCCGATACGAGATCAAGTACCGCACGGTGAGCGCCGATATGGACCGAATTATGGTGGATTATCGGTACAGTGCGAGCTTTCGCATCGCCTATGCGGAGGAGGATGAGCGCTGGTCGCGACGCATCGGGGAGAACCGGATGGTGCTCCTCTATGACGACATCGAGGCCCGGTATTACGTCCTCTCCGGAATGTAAAATATTGCATTCCTATTGAATAAGTACACTCTTTCGCGCTACGATCGTGGGCGTCGGTCAAGCTGGAATCGACGCAACTGCGTGGGCTTGCCCACAAGCGACGGGACCCATGAGATTCGAGTGCGATAACTGTCACGCCAAATACAAGATCTCCGATCAGAAGGTCGTGGGTCGTGTGGTTCGATTTCCTTGTCGCAAGTGCGACAACAAGATCCTCATCGACGGTCGGTCCGACGACGTCACGGTCCCAGCGGGGACCGCGTACGGCTTCGAGGACGTGACGCGTCGGTCGGAGCCTGCGCCGTTCGGCATGGAACCGGCCACCGCGCGCCGTCGGCCGGTCTCCTCTGGCC
>JBATTM010000110.1:0-5720 GCA_049670545.1 Polyangiales bacterium | reverse complement strand
GACGAGGACTATCGTGGCGAAGTCCAGGTGCTCCTGATCAACCACGGTCGTACACCGTTCACGATCGAGCACGGCGACCGAGTGGCGCAGCTCGTGGTCGCGCCGGTCACGCAGGTGCAGATCGTGGCGGTTAACGACGAAACCGAACTGGGAACCACGGGTCGCGGCCAGTCCGGTTTCGGAAGCACGGGTCGCTAGAGCCCACGAGGGGCTAGCCCGTTCGTCCTACAGCGCGCGGTCGATCAGTTGCGCAATCGTGGTCTTCGGCGCCGCACCGACGTGCTGCGCAACGAGTTCGCCACCCTTGAACACCATCAGCGTCGGAACGCCACGGATGCCGTACTTGGACGCCATGCCTGGGTTCTCGTCGATGTCGAGCTTGGTGACCTTCACCTTCCCAACGTACTCGTCCGCCAACTGATCGATGAGCGGCGCGATCTGCTTACACGGACCGCACCAAACCGCCGTAAAGTCGACGAGTACGGGGGTGTCCGAGGTGAGCACCTCCGTATCAAAGTTTAGGTCGTTTACCGCATGTACGTTTGCACCAGCCATCTGCGCTCCTCTTCGGGTGAATGGTTCCGACTAAGTAAGGACGCGCCGCCCCATTGTCAACGCTTGCCGCCCCTGACTACCGCGCAAAACCACGGCATGGTAGGCTTTTTCGCGGGCTAGCCGACGCTTCAGCCTGCGAAGCCACCACGATGAAAAGCGGCCTCTTTATCGCCACAGCAGTGCTCTACGCGATCGCCTGCGTGCTCTACTTGGTGCTGCTCACCCGGAGCTCCGAGTCAATGCGTCGCCTTCCGGGAACGGTGTTCGTCGCCGCGCTGGGGGCACACCTCGCGTTTCTGATGCTCGAATCGCCCGCCCCTGGCGGCTTCCCACTCGGAGACGTCGCTCAGGTCCTGAGTATCTTGTCGATCGTGATCGGGTTCGCGTTCCTCATCGCGTCGGATCGTTTTGATGTCACGATGCTAGGCGCATTCGTCGTGCCCATCGCGCTCATGTTGTTTCTTGCATCGGGCCTCGGGAGTGCCTACGCCACGGTGTCCCCACCTGTCGAATCACTCATGCTCAATCTTCACATCGGTGCCAACGTGCTCGGGCTCGCCGCGTTCGCGATCGCGTTCGGCGCAGGAGTCGCCTACGTCGTTCAAGAGCGACTGCTTCGCCGCCGGCAACTGAGCGGCGTATTCCAGCGCCTTCCGTCGCTGGACATCCTCGACACGATCGGGCTTCGTGCCGTGCTCACGGGTTTCCCATTGCTGACCTTTGGGATGGTCACCGGGACGTTCTGGCTTCTTCGCGGCGACGGCTCCGAATTCTATGCGAGCCAGGCGCTCGGCCTCCTGGCGTGGCTGATCTTCGCCGGTGTCATCGTGCTGCGCGTGGCGGCAGGGTGGCAGGGTCGCAAGGCCGCACTTGGCACGATCATGGGGTTCGTCTGCACCCTACTGGTGCTTGCGGGATACGTCGTTCGCGCCGTTGGGGGGAACGCGTAGTGCGCGACTTCCTGGTGGTCGGACTCTCCCATCGCACCGCGCCCGTCGAGGTGCGAGAGCGGTTGGCCGTGTCTCCCGGCAATCTCGAAGATGAGCTCCGCCGAATCGCGGAACGGTCGGGCTTCGACGAGGCCATCCTGATCTCGACCTGCAACCGAGTCGAACTGTACGCGACGAGCGAGGACACGAATGGGGCGCTGCAGCGGGCGCGTGACACCCTGGCCGCACGTCTTCCTGAGGACACGTCGCATGATGTGCTGTACGCGGAACTCGGTGTGGCCGTGGTTCGGCACGTGTTTCGAGTCGCCTCGAGCCTCGACTCCTTGGTCGTCGGTGAGCCGCAGATTCTCGGACAGGTGAAAGAAGCGTACGACGCGGCCCGAGGAGCGGGCACGGCGGGGACCCTCCTCGGTCGATGCTTCAGCCAGGCGTTCTCGACAGCGAAGCGAGTCCGACACGAAACCGGCATCGCGGAGGGAACCGTCAGCGTCAGCTCGATCGCCTGTGAGCTGGCCAAGAAGATCTTCGGCCACCTCGACGGTCGCCGCACGCTCCTCCTCGGAGCTGGCGACATGGGCGAAGCGGCAGCCAAGAGCCTCCGCCAAACCGGAACCCAACTTCACGTGACCAATCGCAGCGAGGATCGGGCGCAAGCCCTGGCAGCGGCATGTGGAGGCCGTGCGGTGCCCTACGAACAACTCGCGGCCGAGCTCGTCGACGCGGACGTCGTCATCGCATCGACTGCGAGCCCGAAGTTCATCTTGACCCCGGAGCTGATGCGCGGGGTCGTGCGGAGCCGCCGACACCGGCCATTGTTCATCATCGACATCGCCGTTCCCCGCGACGTCGATCCCCGCGTCGGCACCATGGACAATGTCTTCGTCTACGACGTCGACGATCTCCAGCAGGTCGCCGAGGAGAACCTTGCCGTTCGGGCCCGCGAAGCAGCCGGCGCCGAACGGATCATCGAAGAAGAGGTCGATTCGTTCTTGTCATGGCGACGCTCACTCGAATTGGCGCCGACGATCGTCGCCCTGCGAGCCCAGTTTGGGCAGGTGGCGGAGGAGGAGCTCAAGCGCGCCCTCGCCCGTCTGCACTCGATCAGCGAGTCGGATCGAGAGGTCCTGGAAGCCATGTCCCGCTCGATGGTCAACAAGCTCCTTCACAACCCGATGACCCAACTCAAAATCGGTGCGGGCGAGCCCGACGGCGCGCGCATGATCGACGCGGCAAGGCGGCTCTTCGGAATCACGGAGAACGAGACCCCTGTCGCTGCGACCGAGCCGGTCGAAGAACCCGAGGTCGGCCTCATGGCCCCCGCCGCAGCGGCGAGCTCTACGGGAGAGTCGAAGTGAAGCTCCGCATCGCAACACGAAGCAGCAACCTCGCACTCATCCAAACACGGTGGGTGGGTGACCGCCTACGAGAACGTGACGACTCGATCGCCATCGAGGAAGTCCGCGTGGTGCCCGCGGGAGACCGCATCCAAGACCGTCCACTCGCGCAGGTAGGCGGCAAGGGATTGTTCGTGAGCGAGGTAGAGGCCGCCGTGGTGCGCGGCGAAGCCGACTTCGCCGTCCATTCGCTGAAGGACGTTCCTGGCGATGTACCCCTGGCCGAAGGGATGTCGATCTTGAGCATTCCAGCACGAGAAGACCCACGAGACGTGATCGTAACGACCGACGGCGCCGACCTCGCCTCGCTTCCCCGGGGGGCGCGCGTGGGGACGACCTCACGTCGCCGTATCGTGCAGCTTCTCCGGCAGCGCCCGGACCTCGTGTTCCTGCCGATGCGCGGCAACATCGAGACCCGGCTTCGCAAGCTCCGAGAACAACGCTGCGACGCGATCGTGTTGGCTGCGGCGGGCCTCGCGCGGGCCGGCCTCCTCGATCAGGTGCCCCACGAGATCCTCGCCCCCGACATCTGCCTCCCTGCGGTCGGCCAGGGTGCGCTCGCGATCGAAGGTCCGCTCGCGAATCAAGACCTCCACGGGAGGCTGCTCACGATCGAGGACACCGAGGCCCGCATCCAGATCACGGCGGAGCGCGCGATGCTCGAAGGGCTCGAGGGCAACTGCCATTCCCCGATCGCGGGTCACGCAACCCTCGAAGAGGGTCGGATCAAGCTCGAAGCTCTGGTGGCTTCGTACGATGGAGACCAACTGCTGACTGCAACCTCGGATACCTATCTCGACGTCACGGCAGCCGACGCCGTCGAGCGTGCGCGCGCCCTCGGCGAAGAAGTGGCAGGTCAGCTACTTGAACGCGGTGCGACTCAGCTCATCCGAGATGCCGAGCTCGCGGCGGTACGGAGCCAGCTGACGACGAACTGAGAGCTCCGACGGCGGAGGCGTGGGACGCCGCGGAGGCCGCGTACCTTCGTCGAGGATCCTCCGCACCCCGTTGACCGAGTGCTGTAGCCAACGATCGGCCCGGATATCCCCCGCGGTCGCAACGTAGACGAGATCGTCGTGCAGCGGCACCGCGCGCACGTCGAGGCGATGACCCTCGAGGACCTCCGGAAGCGAGCGCATCAACGAGCGCGTTTCGAAGAGTGGCGCCGCTGCGCACAGCGCTTCACAGAGTGATGGTTCGCCAGCGCCGGCGATCAGGAGCCCGTTGTCGGTGGCGAGTACGACCGCATCGAGCGCCCCTCGTGTCCTCGATTGCTCGAGCTGGAGACAAAGAGCGCGATACGGGTCTTGGCTTCGGCGAATGCGACGGTCGATCATGGGGCCCCCAGATGTAGGTATATGTAGACTATTGTGCTCTCTTCCGCATCGCAAAGATTCTACAAACACTAGCGATTTCAGGAGGATGGACATCTCCAACAGGGCTGCTAGAGTCGCCGGCGATGAGTCTTGCGGACGTGTTGGGCAGCCACCGCGTGGTTGTGACCGTCGGAAGCGGTGGGGTCGGCAAGACGACGACCGCAGCGGCCATGGCGGTGCACGCGGCCGCGCAGGGCCGCAAAGTGCTTTGCCTGACCATCGATCCGGCGCGGCGCCTCGCGAACAGCCTCGGCCTCGACGAGATGACCACGAGCGAGCAGGACGTACCACAGGCGCTCTTCGAGAAGTACGGTCTCGAGTGCCGAGGCTCGCTGTCCGCGATGATGCTCGACACCAAGCGAACCTTCGATGGCCTCGTCGAGAAGTACGCCTCGGACGACGAGGCGCGAGATCGGATTCTCAACAATCAGATCTACCAATACGTAGCAAGCTCGCTCGCCGGTACGCAGGAGTACATGGCGATGGAAAAGCTGCATGAGGTGCGGAAAGACGAAGGCTGGGACTTGGTGGTGCTCGATACCCCCCCGACCGCCCATGCGATCGATTTTCTCACGGCGCCGGAACGCCTGATCGACGCGATCGACTCTCCGGCGATGCGCTGGTTCCTTCAGGTGTTCGAGGGCGCCGGCAAAGCCGGCTTCGGGCTCGTGGGCAAAGGCGCGACCGTCCTTCTCAAGGGGATCGGCAAGATCACCGGCCTCGAGTTTCTCGAGCAGGTCGCAGAGTTCGTCAGCGGCATCAATGATCTCTTTGGAGGTTTCAAAGAGCGTGCGGAGCAGGTGTCAAACGCCCTGCGAAGTCCGGAGGTCGCGTTCGTTCTCGTCACGAGTCCCGACCCCCTGGCGATTGGCGAGGCCCGCTACTTCAGCGACAAGCTCGAGGCGGCGGGAATGAATCGAGAGGCAGTGGTGGTGAACCAGGTCCACCGCCTTCTTCGCGAGCCCACCCTCTCGCCACAAGACCAAGTGGCGACCCTTCGTGATGCCCTTCCTGCCTCCGTCGATGCCGCGAGCGTTCAACCGCGGCTCGCACGCTCCCTCGACGACGAGCGCACATGGGCGATCGCCGACCGCGAGCAGGTCGAACGTCTCGCTGCGCAGATCGGAAACGATACTCGGATTGTCGAGGTCCCGGCATTCGATGAAGATGTGCACGACATCGCCGCCCTCGCGCGCGTCGCATCGTACCTCACGGAAAGCCCGCCCTCTTCACCATGATCGACGAACCAGCATCCACGTGGAGCGCGATCATCCTGGCGGCCGGCGAAGGCAAGAGGATGAAGAGCGCGCGCGCGAAAGTGCTCCACAAGATCGCGGGTCGCACTCTGGTGTCGTGGGTCGTAAGCGCCGCACTCGAGGCGGGCGCCCGACGCTGCATCGTCGTGATCGGCCACGGGAAAGACGACGTGCAGCGGGAGCTCGCAG
>JBATTM010000109.1:0-8729 GCA_049670545.1 Polyangiales bacterium | reverse complement strand
CTCATACCCCTCGCCGTGACATGCGCTCTGCGCGCAACCCCCGTCTTCGAAGATCGTCGCCTGTATCGCATCGAAGGTGCTGTCGAAATCGCACGACTCGAGCGCTGGCGGTTGTGTTGGATCGCTGCCGTCGCCGCCGCACGCGCCAAGGCCGAGAGTGAGCGCGCACGTCGCCGCGATGAGTAAGAGTCGTTGCATGATGTGGTAGTCCGAGTGACGGGGGTGGATCGGAAAAGGAAGCACGGGGTCAATTGACCCCTATTCAATTGGGCCGATAGCTTGATTGCGCAAGGGCAAAACCGCAACTCTTCGTGCTTATCGACGTGGGCGCTTTCCGGTAGAAGCCATGTCCATGACACTCGAGACGTTTTTTCGAATCGCAAACCTCGCGATCCTGCCCTTTTGGATGCTCTTGATCGTCGCCCCTCGTTGGCGCTGGACCGGACTCCTCGTGCACGGCCCCGTGGTCGTCCTGCTGTTGGCACCGATCTACGCCTACATGCTGTTCGGCCACCCGGGCACTCCTCAACAACTCGACATGACGAGCCTTTATGGGGTCATGGAAGCATTCAGCGCCCCGAGCGTGGTCCTCGCCGGATGGATCCACTACTTGATCTTCGACTTGTTCGTCGGTGCGTGGGAGTCGCGTGACGCAATGCGGCGTGGGCTCCCTGCGTGGGCGGTGATCCCCTGTCTGCTCGCGACCCTGTTCGTCGGGCCCCTGGGGCTTCTGTTGTACGTGATCGTGCGGTTCGGTGCGCGGCGTGTTCTCGAGTTCGACGAGTTCGTGGCGATCGAAGCCTGATGAGCGGGCGACGGTTTTCGAGGCGGCCTCCCCGGCCTTAACCCGGCCTTAAAAAGGGAAGGGCCGGCACATGTCGCGCCGGCCCTCCTTCATGGACTCCCACCGGTGTGGGGGGAGCTAATGCGGTGGGCTAACTCGCCCGCACCTCCGGTGAGAGTCCGATTCTACTACTGTCCATATGCTCATATCTCCCCCGGCGATGCCGGCGCCCTCGGGTCTCTGAGCACCATGCTCAGACCGCGCAGGGCGTTCTTGGTGATTGGACCCGCGGATATCGAGGGCCAGTTCACGATGACGAGACGACCTGCCCAACCGATCGTTGGGAGCGAGGTTGTTCGCACCATTGCGGGGCGCGTGGCCCAACCGTCATCGCGTTCGCCTCTCGCAGGAGCGGAAGACGTTCGGTTGCAAGTCGCGTTGCGAAAAGGGAGTCCCTTGTTCGGGGCAACACCACTCACCCTTCGAACATACAGCCAACGTGGGATCACGCCAAGTCTAGAACGGCAACTAGAGAAGAAATTCGTCGCCGATTTGCAAGATCTGCAGGTTTCGACGGCGTATGCGCGCGAGCTCACTCAACACTTGCGTCTCGAATACTGGCTTGATGTGGTAAATGAAGATCGGAAGCTCGTCGGCGTGCGTGAGCTTGAGGAACTCGTTTTCGAGCGTGTTTGGTGTGTGGTGCAACGACCGATGTGCGAGCTCGGCCTGGTCATCGGGAAACGAGACCTCCATCATCAGCGCTCGTAGATCGTCGAGCGCGTTCACGTGCTCCCACAGCGCTTCCGTAGGACCGGTGTCTCCACCGTACACGATGCTGCCACCATCGTGACGAATGATGAACGCGGAGGTGTCAACCGTGTGATTGACCAACACGGGCGTGACCTCATGGCCGTTGACGATCGAAGGCACGCCCGGCGAAACTTCTACGAAACGCACTGCGGGGCCATCGGCAGAGCGTATGCGCGTGAAGTCGGGCCAGATAATGTCGTTGAAGAAATGGGTGCGAAGTGCGTGGATCGTAGCGGGAATCCCGACGATCTCGAGTGTGTCGCTTCCGTTCTGGCAGCGATTGTCGACGAGCGTCGCGAGATCGCGAATGTGATCCATGTGGGGATGGCTCACGAGGATCGACTGGACACGCTCTTGCTCATCGAGAGAGAGGGAACTGGTCATCGCACCCGCGTCGATTGCTAGGGTGTCGCCAATGAGAAAACTCGAAGTTCGATGCTTCGGGGTCTCGCCACCGTGACAACCGAGAATACGCAACTGCATCAGTTGGCACCCGCCTGACGAATGAAATCGAGGAACTCAGAGAGCTTCACCTCGTCCTTGACCAACACAAAATCGCTTGCGACCTCGACGACGCCAACGCGCACGAGGCGACGGAGCGAAGAACTGACATCGTCTTTGTCGAGCCCGAGCTTCAACGCGAGTTCGTCCACGGTGACGTCGGGTGCGACGGAGCCATCCGCGTCTTGAAGCGACTCTTGAAGCTCGAGAATGACCCGTGCGCTGATATCGTCTTCGAGCAAGACGTCGATGAAACGGTTGGCGTGCTCGAGACGCTCGGCCAGATGTCGAATGATCCGAATCGCGACCTCGCCATCATCGAGAACCATCTCTTGAAGTTTGTCGGCAGGCACTTTGATCAGGTCTGACTCTTCGACCACCTCGACTGTGGCAGACCGCGGGCGCCCTGTGACAACCGCCATCTCGCCGAAGAAGTCGCCCGGACCAAGAGTGGTGACGATACGCTGACGTCCTCGAGTGTCTTTGAGAACCCGCACCTTGCCGGCGCGAATGACGTACATCGACCCGCCGGTGTCGCCCTGGCGAAAAACCGTCGTGCCCGCCGCAAGACGCACACCAAACTTGTCGTCGAAAGACGGTTCCGCCATGCCCCCGCCCCCTCAATGTAACGCGCTGCGAAGTCGACCGCCAGATCGTGAGGGCGTACTCTCGGCCGTGGACGACGATGCCGGTCGACTGGGAGCAACTTCAGGCCTTTGCCCCGGGGGTGAGCGTCGCGCTGACCGTCCTCGTCTCGCTCCTGGCGTCTGGGCACGCGATTCTGAACAAGCGTGATACGCGGTCGGCGACGGCGTGGGTGGGACTGGTCTGGCTAGTCCCTGTCTTTGGAGCGGTGCTCTATCTGTTCTTGGGCATCAATCGTATCCAGCGGCGCGCGCGCGAGTTGAAGTCCCGCTCGATCTACGGTGTACCCCTAGACGACGCACCCCGGTCCCCGGCAGATCTCGATCGGACGCTCGGGAACGAACGCGCTCGCATGGTGGAACTCGCGCGGGTCGTCGCGACGGTCGCGCGGCAACCGCTCCTCGCTGGGAACTCGATTGAGAGTCTGGTCGACGGAGACGAGGCCTACCCCGCAATGCTCTCCGCGATTCGTGATGCCGAGGAATCGATCACGTTCGCGAGCTACATCTTCGAGGCTGCAGGTGTGGGCGACGCATTCGTCGACGCCCTCGCCGACGCCTGCGCACGTGGCGTCCAGGTGCGTGTGCTGATCGATGATGTGGGTGCCCGGTACGGCTGGCCGCGCATTCATAGTGTCCTTGCCAAACGCGGGGTTCCAGTCGCGAGATTTCTTCCGGCGTTCCTGCCTAGAAGCGTGACCTACTTCAACCTTCGCAATCACCGGAAGATCATGGTGGTCGACGGGCGCATCGGATTTACCGGCGGGATGAACATCCGCCCGGGTTGCGTGCTGGCGAGTCATCCCGACGCCGCGACGCGCGATCTCCATTTCCGCGTCCAAGGGCCTGTGGTGGGTCAGCTTCAGGAGACCTTCGCGGAGGACTGGGGATTCGCTGCCCGCGAGAAGCTCGAGGGAAAGCCCTGGTTCAAGGACCTCGCCCCTGTTGGGGACACCCTGGCCCGCGGGATCGCAGATGGCCCCGACGCCAACATCGATGCGCTGAACTGGGTGTTCCTCGGTGCGGTTGGAGCAGCCCGGAGGAGTGTGCGCGTGATGACGCCGTACTTTCTACCGGACCGGCCACTTCTCAAGGCGCTTCACCTGGCATCGAAGCGGGGCGTTGAAGTCGACGTGATCGTTCCCGAGGTGGGCAACTTGCCCATCGTGCGATGGGCGATGTGGGGATCGTACGCGCAAGTGATCGGGGACGGAGTTCGGTTGTGGCTGACCCCACCGCCGTTCGACCACTCGAAGCTTTTCGTGGTCGACTCGTACTGGTCTTCAGTCGGGTCGACCAACTGGGATCCACGAAGCTTACGGCTCAACTTCGAGTTCAATCTGGAATGTTACGACGGAGGGCTCGGCGCTGCCCTCGACGCCCACGCGTTGCAGCGACGTGAAACCGCCCGACTGCTAACAATGGCAGACATCGAACAACGGAGCCCGCTCCTCAAGCTTCGCGATGGGACCGCACGCTTGTTCCAGCCCTACTTGTAGACCGCGCTCAACCGCTCGAAAGTCGACGGGGCTGCCGAAGGGTCGAGCGCGAGATGCGCACGCAACAGCTGGAGATCGGCGTCCTCGTCGACGTCGTACCAAGGCGGAAGCACGACCGTCGATGAGTCCGCGTTTGCGCTCCGCGTGTCTTCGAACGTGTGCACCGTCGACCATCGCACGGCCTCGAGAACAGGAGCGACTTGGTTTGATGCCCCGATCGCGTAGTACCCACCGTCGCTCGTGGGACCAAGCACGAGGCGTGCGTCCGCGAGAGCGTCGAACGCAGCGACGACGAGCTCGAAGGGCAAGGTCGGCGCATCGCTTCCGATGGCGACCACGCGTTCGTAGTTGGCGAGCCCGTGAACGAATGCAGCGTGCAAACGGTCACCAAGGGTGCCTTCGGGTTGCGCATGCATCGAGCCATCAACCCAGCCCGCCCATGCGGCGATGCGTTCGTCTGCCTCACCGGCATGCCAGATGGCGATGTCCACGCGACCCGCCGACCGGATCCGCGCGCACAGCCGAAGGGTGTCTTCGACGAACGCCTCGTACAGGGCGGCAGCCCCTTCGTGACCCATCGTCCCGGCGAGACGCGTCTTGGCGACCCCCGCGATTGGAGGCCGGACGAACACCGCGAGCTGCGCTACCGCCATGTGCTGCGCCCCAGCAGCCAGAGAATCTTCGCGCCAGCGCGCACCGAGCCTCGGATCGTGCCGCTGATCTTCGACACCCCAATACGGGGCCGATACGAGACGGGGACTTCCCGATGCCGAATCCCTCGTTTCGCCGCCTTGATCTGCATCTCGACGGTCCACCCGAAGTCACGGTCCCGCATGTCGAGGGATCGAAGAATCTCCCACCGAATCGCGCGAAACGGGCCGAGATCCGTGTACTGAACGTCGTAGAGGATCCGCAACGCATGGCAGGCAATCGCGTTGCCGACTTGCTGCTGCACGCTCAACGCGCCGGCTTCCCGTTCCCCGGTCACCCGCGAGCCGATCACCATGTCCGCGTCCCCGTCGATGATGGGTTGCACCAGGCTCGGCAGCTCCGCTGGGTGATCGCTGTAGTCGCCATCGACGAATACGACCACGTCCGGTGGGTCGTCAGCAAGATGGGTAAGCGCCGCCAGACAGGCCGCCCCGTAGCCGCGCTCCAGCTCGGTCACCACCTCGGCCCCACCCGCACGTGCAACCTCGGCAGTCCGATCCGTAGACCCATTGTCCGCCACCACCACCCGACGCACCCAACCACGCGGAATCTCCCCGAGAACGCGCGGCAACGCCCCCTCCTCATCCAACGCCGGAATCACCACATCCACACAAAAGGGGACAGTCCCCTTTCTCGAAGGGTTAAGTCGGGATGTTGGCGAGTCGGAAACGGGTCGGTCGCCGTTAGAGGCGCTTCGAGTAGTACTCGATGACGAGGTCGATCTCGACCGGGAACGGCACGGCGTCCGACTTCGGCAGTTCCTTGGCCGTCGCGGACTTCTTTCCATCGTCGAACTCGATCCAATCGGGCCGCGCGATGCGAACGTCGCCAAGAGCCGCTTCCACGGCGGCGAGACTCTGGCTTCGCTCACGAAGTGTGACGACGTCACCTTCCCGTACTCGGTACGATGGGATGTCGAGGCGCTTCCCGTTTACGAGAAAGTGCCCATGGCAAACCAACTGTCGCGCGGCAGGAATGGTCGGCGCAAAGCCCGCGCGGAAAACGAAGTTGTCGAGGCGGCGTTCAAGCAACTCGACGAGCTTGTCGCCAGAGGGGTCCTTGCTGTGTACGGCTTCGTGGTACAGCCGTCGGAACTGGCCTTCATTGAGGCCGTAGTTGAAGCGCAGCTTCTGCTTCTCGAGCAGCTGCTTCTTGAAGTCGCTCATCTTGCGGCGGCGGGCCGACTTCGGCCCGTGCACGCCGGGGGGATACGGGCGGTCCCACATGCTCTTTCGCGAGAGACCTGGCAGATCGATGCCAAGCGCGCGCATGCGTTTTACCCGAGGTCCTGTGTATCGAGACATCTGCGTAGGCTCCTGGCGCGGAATCCTGAGGCTTTTCCCCTACCCGCGCGAAGGCGGGCCTTGTAGCGGCATTCCGCCAGGGAGGCAAATCGATGGAAGACCAGGACGGCGTGGAAGGAGAGGGCGGGTAGCGGACAGGCGAAATTCCCAGTAATCATGGCGGATGGGGGCTCCCCGCACCATTCATTTCGTGTCCCTTGGCTGCGCGAAGAACCGGGTGGACACCGAGGTCATGCTCGGGGTGAGCGATGCCTCGGGCTTCACGCTCGTCGACGATCCGGCGACCGCAGAGGTGATCGTCGTCAACACCTGCGGATTCATAGGCCCCGCCAAAGAGGAGTCGATCGACACGATTCTCGAGATGGGGGCCCACAAGGAGAGCGGCGTGTGCCAAAAGCTGGTGGTCGCCGGCTGCCTCTCGCAGCGGTACCCCGATCAACTCAGCCAGGAACTCCCTGAGGTCGACCACTTCCTCGGTTCGAGCGACATGCTGAAGCTTGGCCCGGTGCTTCGGAGCCAGCCGGAACGGATGCTCGTCGGGAACCCGGCCGAGTACACGATGCGCGCCGACGACCCGCGGGTGCTCACAGAGGCTGCTCATCGCGCGTACATGAAGATCGCGGAGGGCTGCAATCGGTCGTGTAGTTTCTGCGCGATCCCTTCGTTCCGGGGAAAACAACGATCTAGGCCCGTGGACGATCTCGTTCGCGAAGCAGAACAACTGGCGGCGGCAGGCGTCGTCGAGCTCAACCTGATCAGCCAAGACACGATCGCCTTTGGACGCGACCTCGAACGGCGCGAGCCCCTCGCGGCACTACTCGAAGCCTTGGCTCGCGTCGAAGGCATCGAATGGATTCGTGCGCACTACCTCTACCCGGAAAAGCTCACCGACTCGCTGGTCGATGTCATCGCAAACACCGACAAAGTCCTGCCGTACATCGACATGCCTCTGCAACACGCATCGGACAACATGTTGCAGCGCATGCGGCGGGGGCATGGGGGCGAACGAATGGTGCGGGTCGTCGAGAGGCTGCGTCGGGCGATCCCCGACCTGGTATTCCGCACGACGTTCATCGTTGGGCATCCCGGCGAGACCGACGCGGACTTCCACGAGCTGAAACAGTTCGTCGAGTGGGGTGAGTTCGATCACGTGGGCGTATTCCTCTATTCGACCGAGGAGGGCACCAAGAGCGGCGCGATGAGCGACATTCCCGACGCTTCTGTCGCCGAGGCGCGTCGCGAGGAGCTGATGGGCGTGCAGCGGCCAATTAGCCGAAGCAGGCTCGACCTTCGGGTCGGGACCGAACTCGACGTGTTGGTTGAGGGTGTGAGCGACGAAAGCGAGCTCTTGCTTCAGGGTCGGTGGTGGGGGCAGGCGCCTGAAGTCGACGGAAGCGTCTACCTTGCGAACGGAACCGCGAAGCCCGGGGAGATCCGGCGGGTCTTGGTGACTGACGCCGGCGACTACGACCTTCTTGCTGATTTCGTGGACGACACGGGTGCGCGAGACGCGCCTCCCGACACAAAAGATCCCCGCACCGCGAAAGTTAAGCTACGAACGCTAACGTGAGGTCGGTTGGGCTCGTCGCGTTGCTCCTTTCGCTGCCAACACTGATTGGCTGCGCGACCGCCGTGCCCTCTATGTCCGGCGCTTCGACCACGCCCCACGATCGCACCGACCTCGGTGTGGGCGGCGCGGCACGCGTGCCACTCGGCAAACTCAAGAACTGGGCCGCCACAGAGCCTGACTTCCAACCAGATGCGAGCGCCGGTGGCGTCGTTCCCATGGGTTACGGGCGCTACGGAATGAGCGATCAGTGGGACCTCGGGTTGCTGGTTGCGGGGACGATGGCGCGGGTCGACGCACGACATGAAACGCTGCTCCGAGATGGATCGACACGAACGAGTTTCGTACTTGGCATCGCGCCGTACGGGGGTTGGATTGCGGCGAGCGGGGCGAAGGCAGCGGGCGGACGCGCGGGGTTGGAGGTTCCGTTCACGTACGGAATTGAAATCGGCGGCGTGTACGAGTTCTGGATCGGTGGGCGCGCAAGTGGCGAGTGGGTCAAAGGCGACTTTGATCGAGACGAACCCGACATCCTCGAAACCGGTTGGGGGGTTCGCATCGGGCCCGTCGTCGGGATGGCGCTTGGCGTGCGGCGTTTTCACGCCCTGGTGGAACTGACTGCGGCGTACGAGCATTGGTCGATCGGAGACCCGGACGGCAGCCGACTCCGAAGGAATGGTGTCGCGTTGATTCCGGGGTTCGCGCTTCGGCTGCGGCTCTAGAGCGCATTTAGGTACGCTCTAAGTTCGCCCGGCCGTCTTTGCGCTTAGGCTGCCTTGGGGCGCCGGGAGTTCTTCTTGCGAGGACGCCTTGGCGCGGAATCGCTGTTCTTCAGGAGGTTCCCCACGAACGCACCCATCAACGCCATCATCGTCGCCATCAGCGTGCCGAGCACGTACGCGCCGA
>JBATTM010000108.1:0-2347 GCA_049670545.1 Polyangiales bacterium | reverse complement strand
ACATTGAATACGCGGAAGCGTCGAAGGACCGGAAACCGACGCCCTTCATTATCATCGTCGCCGGTCGTGGAAGCCCCGGTCGGATTCCAATAGACCAAGGACACGCCCCGTTCCCCCTTGAGCACGTGGCCGCCTGCTTCTCGGGCCTGCCGGTAGGTCACGAACGCTGGGGAGACAAAGCCGTGATGCTTCATCGCCGTCCAAAGGAGGAGCACGTTTCCCCCGGAGTAGGGTCGACGGGTTTGGTAGTTGAATGGAATCCCGGCGAACCCGCCGCCGGACTCCCAGGGAGGGGCCCATGGAAGCACTCCGCTTTCGAGCTCCGCGACAATCGTCGCCATGATGTCTTGCTGGATCTCCTTACCGCGCATCTCCTTCGGTTCTCCTCTCGCCTAGGTTCTCGACAAGACGACAGAGAAGTTGCAGAGAGGCCAAGCCGACCAGATAGATCGCGAGTACGCTCAGCCGCCGCCACGCGGAGCTGCGGGCGGCGCTGAACGTCTGACGCGCTCGACTCAGTCTTCTTCGTTCTCCTTCCAGCGCACCTGGATGGTCATCTTCGGGTCGGTCACGAAGAGATCGAATCGCAAGTTGATCGAGCCGTCCCGGTTCACGAAGGCGGTTCCGATTCGCGTCCAATGACCCTTTTCCTGGCCCTCTCTCTTGATGACCCCATAGATCGCGCCGATCGGGACATGTACCGATACGCTCGGGGAATCGTGTTCTTGGGCTTCCATCGCAGTTCCTTTCGTGTCGATATGATCCACGTAGACCGCGCGCTCGTGGTCTACGCGCAGGCCCCTACTCTTCGTACGGGGCTTCAAACGGAACGTCCTTTTGGACCATGATCTGGAACCGGTAGCCCGGTCGGATCCGGAGCGTCGAAGGGACGTCCATTTCTTTTTGGACCATCTCCCTTCCGAGCTCGGCAATGCCCTCCCCGACCGCGGAGGAGACCGCGGACTCGGTGCCCGCAAGGCTGCTCCCTTGGTTCTGGCGACGCGAGAGTTCGTATCCCACGTTGAAGGCGGTCACGAGCATCGCCGATCCGATGCGACGGCCGATGTGTCGCTTCACTTGATCTTGAAACCCGGCGTATCCACTCGGATCGGCACCCGGCATCCCGTCGAGAACCAAGTGCGACGCATCGGGGAAGATAACCTTGTTCCAGATCACCAGCACTCGCTTCTGGCCGAAAGCGACCTGGTTATCGTAGAGGCCGACGACTTTGCTCCCTTGTGGAATCAACAGGTGCTGGCCCGTCGCCGTATCGAATACGGGTTCGGAGACCTGAGCGAGGATCTGGCCAGGCAAGTCCGACTGGATCCCAGAGATCATGACCGCCGGGATCACGGTGCCGGTCTTGAGCTCATAGATCGAGAGCGGAGGCTCGCGCCGGTGTTGCAGCACACCGCGTGGCCACTCGGAAGCACCGTTTCGGATGAAGCGATCTTTTCGCGCGTACTTCGCGGGATCGCCTTCAAGAGAAAAGCCTTCCGGAAGGGCCTGGCCCGTCGCGGGCCGCGGCCCGGACCACTTCGGGTCATCCGGGAGACCGGCCGGCGCATCCTCGTTTTCCACGCCGTCCGAGCCGAGCGCGAAGTCAATCGCCGTCGGCGCATGAAGTGCCTTCAAGAGCGCGTCCTCGGCGTCTGACCGTTCGTCTAAGTGTGCGGGGCCGAAGTTCAGGGCCTCTCGAGGTGGCAGCTCCTGAAGCGGGGGACCGCTCAAAGGCTGCTCATAAAGGGGGCGCTCCACGCTTTGCAGTTCCCGAAGCACTTCCTCTCCTTCCCGAGTCGCGGGCCGCAACATGAAGGAATCGTCGCCCGCGACCGTCCCGTCCGTCGGGGCGCTCAGACCGGACCGCGCCGTCACCAAGGCGCTGACCACCATCGCGATGACCAACAGCGCCACCGCAACCGTCGTGCGCTGCGGAAGGGGCCTCGGCTTCTTTCGAAGGCGGGAAGGGTCGGACTCGACCTTCATCATCGCTTCCGCACCTTTCTGAGGACCTGGACCCGCTCTTGGCGCTTTCCGACCCCGGCGATCAAGACGGCACGATCGAACAATCGGTCGACTACGTAGTAGCGCCCCTTGATACGATAATTGACGAGGCGGTCTTGGTGGTGGTCGCGAAGGATCAGGACCGGTGCTTCTCGGACCCGAAGGCGCCTCGGCATTTCGATGAAGGTCTTTTGTCCATCATCGAACACGTGCGTCGGACGCCACCTGGGTTTGTCGCCTTTGAGTGCGTAGTCGAAGTTGAGGTTCTCGACGTTCGTGCCTTTTCCAAGCGGTGCGACGACGGTTTGTCGGCTCTCGCGCTTCTTTTCGAGGTAGGCGTGCC
>JBATTM010000107.1:0-13960 GCA_049670545.1 Polyangiales bacterium | reverse complement strand
GGAGGAGCTCCGTCGCTACGTCTCGGAGGCCTTGGGGCTTGGGGGAGCCGGCGCTGGGCGGCCGCAGATGCCTTCGGGCGGCGGCCTCGGTTTGCAGAGGCCCTCGATCGCTGGCGATGCCCCGCAGGGTGCGCCAGGTCAGGATCCAGCGCTGATGCTCGGTGACCCGTCCAAGCTTCGGCTCCGTGATCCCAACCAGGACCTGCAGCTCGATCTCGATCGGTAGTTCCGGGCTCGCTAGCCTTCGATGCTGCTCACCCGGAGCAGTGCCTTCCAGAGGGCGTGGCGTCCGTCTTGGGTCACGGAGCTATAACCGATGATCGGGCCGCCCACTTCGTTTCGAAGTGCCGCCAATGCTGGCTTACGTTTGTTCGCCGAGAGCTTGTCGAGCTTGGTTGCAACCACGATCGGTTCGACGTGGATGTTTTGGAGGAACTCGATCAGTTGGGCGTCATCGTCCTGGAAACCGCGTCGGATATCGACGATGACCACGGCGCCGCGCAGGCCCGCGCGTTGCTCGAGAAACCCCTCAATGAGGGGCCCCCAAGACCTCCGCTCCGCTTTGCTCCTGCGGGCGTACCCGTACCCAGGCAAATCGACAAGGTCGATATGAGCCTCGGACTCGGCGGATCGAAGGCGCACCCGAAACACGTTGACTGCGCGCGTGCAACCGGGATCGCTGCTCGTCCGCACCAACTTCTTACGCGCCACCAAGCTGTTGATCAGGCTCGACTTGCCGACGTTGGAACGCCCCGCGAACGCGACCTCGGCGTAGACCGGTGCCGGGAGCTGCTCGACCGCCGTGGCGCCGGCGATGAACTCTGCCTCGAGAACTTCCATGAGAACCCTTGTAGCGCCGCTTGAGCGTCACGCACGTTTGCGCCGCTGAAGTGCGGAGGCGAGGTCGCGGAGCTCTGGCGCTCCGGCGGCCGCAGTCACCCCGAGGTATGCGACCGCGCCACCTACGATGGCAGCGGCGAGGACGCCGATGTTGCGCAGATCGTTGCCGCCGAGTTGCCATTGCCCAAGCTGTGCGATCAAGACGACCACGACACCCATGACCGCGCTCCCCGCGAGAACCCGCGCCAGGCTTCCACCGACCTCCCGCATGCCGATCCGACCTGACTTGCGGCGGAGAAGCCACAGGAGCGCCGCGAGTTGTGCGATCGCCGCGAATGTCGTCGCGGCTGCAAGTCCCGCGTGCTGCATCGGCCCCATGAGGGCGAGGCTCGCTCCCATGAAAGTTACCAGGTTCAACGCACTGGCGATGACGGGGGTGCGTGTATCGTTGTGCGCGTGGAACATGGGAATGATCGTGCGCACCGCGGCAACCGCCCAGATTCCGCCGGCCTGCCAAACGAAGGACCGGGCTGTTTCCGCGACCTCGACCGCGTCGTAGCGGCCTCGGCCGAAGAACACCGTGATCGTCGGCTCCGCGAGAAGCACGAGGGCGACCCCTGCTGGCACTGCGACGAATAGGGAAAGGCGAAGCGAGTAGCGGAACAGGCGCTTGGCCTCCTCCTCGTCACCGTGCGCGACCGCATCGCTGAGCGACGGAAGTGCGGCAGATGCAATCGCGAGCGCGAACATTCCTTGTGGAATCTCGGCGATCCGTGCGCCGTAGTAGAGGTAGCTCACGCTTCCTGTCGGCAGAAACGACGCAAGGAGTCGCGACAGCAGGAGGTTGACTTGGTACACGCCGAGGCCTGCGAGGAGCGGGACCATCAAGCGGGCGCACTTGCGTACGTATGGATCCTTCAGGTTGAAGCCTGGGGCTACGAGAAGGCCTTCGCGCGCGAGCGCGGGCGCCTGAAAGGCGATTTGGAGGGATCCGCCGATGAGCGCTCCCACGGCGAGCGCGAAGATGCCAGGCCATCCCCAACGTTCGACGACGGGCGCGAGGAGAAACACGGCCCCGATCAATGCGACGTTCAAGAGCGCCGGGGCAAACGCGGGAGGGCCGAATCGCTTGCTTGCGTAGAGCGCCGCCATCATGAGGGCACTCACCCCCATCAAGAATATGTACGGAAAGAGTACCTGCGTGAGCAAGACCGTCATCTCGAAGAGAGCCGGGTCGCGCTGGTAGCCCCAGGCGTAGAGCTTGACGATCCACGGGGCCAGCATGACTCCGGCGACGGCGACCACCAACAGGATCAGCGACATGGCCCCGACCAGATGACGGTAGAACAATCGTGCGCGCGCTTTGCCCTCGCGCTCCCGCACCTCGGTGAACACGGGCACGAAAGCGGCGGACACAGCCCCTTCGCCGAGGAGCGATCGGAGCGCGTTTGGAATCGTGAACGCTAGCCAGAACGCGTCGGTCGCACCGATCGCGAATTGAGACGCCACTACCGCGTCCCGGACAGCCCCAAGAATCCGTGAGGTGAGCGTGCCCGTCGCGACCAGCCCCGCGCGGCGCACGATCGCCCGGTTCGACGTTCTAGGCGGGGGCTCGGCCATCGGCGAGAGGATGCGCGCCCCGGGGTGCTCGCCGCAAGAAAGCCGAGGCGTCTAGCTCGAACTCAGGAGGCCCCGGAGCTGTGCGATTTCGACGGTGTACTCGTTGCGGCAGTAGTCGCAGCTCATGCTCAGCGGCTCGCCCTCGTCGACCAGCTCTTGAATGTCGGCACGACTGAGCACGCTGAGGGTCGTCATCACCCGCAGTCGGCTGCAGTGACAGCCAAACCGAATGTCGCTCTGGTGCAGCCACGTGAAGGGCAGGCCCTCGAAGATCTGTTCGATGAGCGCCGACGGGTCCCCGTCCGCGGCCTGCAGGCGCGCGTCGATATCGACGAAATGTTCCAGGCGCTCGGTCATGACCTGCATGGCGAGCTCCGCCTCGCTGGCTTCGGGGAGCAGTTGAACCACGAAGCCCCCACTCGCGGGCCGGTCTCCCTCGAGTACCGAGCCAAGCGAGATCATCGAGACGACTTGTTCGGATAGCTGCATGTAACGCATGAACGCTTCCGAAAGATTCCCGCCGCTCGGCACTTCGACCACCCCGCGGTGAAGATCGTTGCTTGGCAACGTCCGCATCATCTGAAGCGTTGCCTTGGTCTCGCGGAAATCCGGGGGCGAGCCGTTGGAGGCGGACTGGATCAGCCCGCGGGTCGTTCCATCGGGACGCGAGTCAGCGACGAGCTGGCCGCCCCTGTCTTCGACACTCACGATGCATTGGACACGGTGAGACGGAGCCATCGTCTCCCGATAGAGGACCGCGCTGGTGGTCAGGTTTGCGAGGTCATGCGCGACCTGGCCTGTGAGCTTCTGCGCTTCGACGATTGCGTGAGCGGTGTCGGTGGTGCGGGCCGCGACGATACGGAACGCCCCATCGTCGGTCATGGCTCGGAACACCGCGTCTTTTTGTGTCATGCGGACCTCAAACTCCGTTGGCGAACTCGCTGCAAGCGCTACATTGGGCCCGGAGCACTAAATGACAATCCATCCGATCGTTCTCATCCCCGGTGACGGGATTGGCCCCGAGGTCGCCGCCGCCGCCATTCGCGTCATGAGCGCGGCAGGAGCCCCAGTCGAGTGGGAGGAACACCAGGCGGGAATCGCAGCACTCGACTCCGCCGGCGAAGTGCTTCCTCAGCAGACCCTCGATGCGGTTCGTGCCCGGGGCGTCGCCCTCAAGGGGCCCTGCACGACGCCGGTTGGGAAGGGTTTCACGTCGGTCAACGTGCAGCTCAGGAAGCGCCTCGAGCTCTACGTCGCCGTCCGACCGATCCGCAACCTGCCCGGGGTGAAGACACGATTCGACGGGGTGGACCTCGTGGTCTTGCGCGAGAACACCGAAGGTCTCTATAGCGGCATCGAGAACGAGATCACGGAAGGGGTGGTCACAAGTCTCAAGGTTGCGACGGAGAAAGCGTCTCGGCGAGTTGCGCAGTGGGGGTTTCAGTACGCCCGAGAGCGGGGTCGCAAGAAGGTCACCGTCATGCACAAGGCCAACATCATGAAGTTGAGCGACGGAATGTTCATTCGATGCGCGAAGAACATTCACGAAGAAGGCGGCTTCTCGGATATCGAGTACCAAGAAGTGATCATCGATGCCGGCTGCATGAAGCTCGTTCAGGATCCGACCCAATTCGACATTCTTCTTCTCGAGAATCTATATGGCGATGTGCTCAGCGATCTGTGCGCAGGTTTCGTCGGCGGACTCGGTGTGGTTCCCGGGGCCAACATCGGAGATTCGTGCGCTGTCTTCGAGGCTGTGCACGGATCCGCGCCAGATATCGCAGGGAAGGGTGTGGCCAACCCGTTGGCTCTCTTGATGTCGGGGGTCATGATGCTCAATTATCTGGCGGATACACGTGGTGATGAGCGAAGTCGCGAAGTCGCACAGCGCATCAAGGCCGCCTACAACCAGGCGCTCTCCGACGGCCAGAAGACGGGCGACCTCGGCGGGTCGCTCGATACGGAAGCGTTCGCCACCGCCATCGTCGACCGCCTTTCCTAGGGCGGGCTAGAGATACGCTCTAGTCGTCCGACGAGATCGGCCCCGAGCCTCCCGCAACCTGCAGGAGCGGGGGTAGTACGAGCAGCGTGGCGACGAGGCAGCCCGCAATCGAGACGGCGATCAGCTCCCCGAAGTTTCGCACGGGGACGAAAGAACTCAGGAGAAGTACCGAGAAGCCGGCCATCAGCGTCACGCACGAGATCACGATGGCGCGCCCCGTACCCCGAGCTGCCCGAACAAGGGCCGCTTCGCGCCCGAGGCCGGACTGCATCTCCTCGCGAAACCGTGCGAGCACGTGAATCGTACCGTTGACCGCCAAGCCAAGGCTGATCGAAAAAATGATGACCGTGGACACGTTGAGCGGTATCTCGCGCCACACCATGTAGGCCATCGTGGCGACCAGGGGGATCAGGTTCGGGGGGATGCTCAAGAGGCCGAGCCGAATGCTGCGGAAGAAGAACGCGAGCAGGAGGAAGATCACCACGATGGCGACCAAGAGGCTGCCCAGCAGATCGCTGACGACCGCGGCCTGGCCGCGCGAACCGGTGTAGGCCTCTCCGGTAAACGAGTGCTTCACGGTAGGATCGTCGGAGAGCTCATTCTGGACGACCGCCTCGAGGTCGTCCAAGAACGTCATCGTTGCTTGCGCGCCTACGTCTCTGAGCTTGAACTGCACCCGCGCTTTCGCCCCGTCCTTCGTGAGCCATGCTCCGACGGGCGACGGTTCGCGTTGGCTCATCATCGTCACGAGGCCTTGGACCTGTTTCGGGCTTCGGAACTCCTCGGACCGGACGCTCGGGTCGTCGGCGAGAAGCGCGTAGGATTCGCGTAGGATGTCGCCGTAGCTGAGACTTCGAATCACCTCGGGACGAAGGGCTGCCCAGTTTCGGATGCGCTGAATCTTGTTGATGACCGTCGGATCTGTGAAGTGATCCTCGGAGTCGCTGATCAGCACGAGTTCGAGCGGGCGCACGCCGTCGAGCTTCTCTTCGATCAGTACGGTCGTCGTGTATACCGGGTCGGTTTCGTCGAATTGGTCAAGCAACGCGTGGTCGACGGTGATCTGGCTTGCGACGTACCCTGCACCGATCGTGAACAGCGCCGTGAGGCCGAGGACGGCCCAGCGCCACTTGAGGAGCCGGGAGACCATGTTCATGGTCACGTTCGTGTAAAGGCTGTTGCGATCTCGCGGGGGAGGGGGCTTTGGAGGCTTGGCCCAGGTCAGAACGGCGGGTACGAAAGTAATGATCACCACGTATGAGGCCATCACGCCAAGCCCTGCGGTGAGACCAAAGTGACGCAACATGACGGTCTTCGATACGACCAACGACGCCAATCCAACGGCGGTCGTTGCAGACGTGAGCAACACGGCGACCGCGATTGCGCGCACCGTTCGTCTGCCGGCCGCTTGGGTATCGCCGTCGCCGATCACCTCGTCTCGATATCGCTGTACGAGATGTGTCGCATCGCTGATCCCGATGATGATCAACAGAGGCACGATGATGTTGTTGAGGATGTTCATCGGTTCGCCGAAGAGGCCCATCGCGCCGACGACGATGAGGGCCGTGACCGCGACCGCGGCGAGCGGCATGAGTACCCCAGGGATCCAACGAAACGAGAGAAGGAGGAGCAGCAGGCATACGGCGACCGTCACCGGGATGAGACGAAGGTTGTCCGCGCGCATCTTTTCCACGATGACGCTACGCAGGTACGGTAGACCTCCGACGTGAACGGTGATGCCCTCGAACTCAGGACGCGCGAGGTCCTTGCGAAGGTCTGTCATCGCGTTTCGCATTTCCCGTGGATCGAGTTCCGGCAGTTGAAGAGCGACCCCGGCGAGTGTGTGGTCCTCGTCGATCAGGCGTCCGAGGAGCAGAGGGTTGTCTTCGATCGCGGCGGTCAGCTCGGTCGCCTCGGCGGCGGTCACCTCGGTGCCTTGAACGATGGGGTCGGTCTTGAGCTCGGACGAGAGGGCTGGGCCGGCTTTCGCGATGCCACCGGGAAATCGATCCGGATCGCTTTCGATGATGTCGAGCAACGCGTTGAAGGCCGCGTCTTCGAGATCCGCCTGGCTGTCTGTCGGATCTGCATCGAGGTCGTCGAGCGTGTCCAGGGTATCGAGATCGTCTAGATCGTCGATTTCCTCGAGCTCATCCAGTCCACCGCTGGCGTCGTCCTCGATCAGCTCGAGATCGACCTCTTCGAGATCGCCCCCCTCAGCCTCCGCGTCCTTGATACGACGCGGGATGTTGAGGGTCGTGATACTCGCGACCCTGTCGACCCAAGGCTTGCCGGCGAAGTAGTTCGACAGATCGTGGACGTCCTGGAGGGATTCCTGCGAAAGGACGTCGTTTGCCTCCACCAGGAGAAGCACGGCGGTCCGCCGCTGGCCGAACCACTCTTCGAACCGCTTCTGAATGACCGCATACTCCTCGCCCTCGAACGATGAGAGGAGGCTTTCTGGCGCTGGATCGGCCCGAAGTTTTGGGATTTGCGACGCAAACGCCAGGGTGACCAGTGCGGTGAGGCCGACGACCAGTCTGCGCCGCTCGGTTGCGAGCGTTGCGAGCCAATTCAGCGTAGCTTGGCGTCGAGACACGAGCGTGTATGCCTGGCCAGGGCGCGGTTTTCAAGAGCTTTATCACCGACTTGACAGCCCGCGTGGGCAGGGCTACCACCCGCGTCCCCACGGGGAGGAGTTCAGTGGCCAACCACGCCTCAGCAAAAAAGCGAGTCCGTCAGACGATCAAACGCACCGCGCGGAACCGACACCTCCGCACCAATGTGCGGACCTCGGTCAAGCGTGTTCGCGCCGCAGTTGCGGCCGGCGATGCAGGGGCCGCCAAGAAGGCCCTGATCGAAGCGATCGGTAAGATCGACACTGCAGTCTCCAAGGGTATCTACCATCGCAAGACCGGCTCGCGGTACATCTCTCGATTGACTCATCAGGTCAACGGCCTCGGCTAGTCAGCGTACGGGCCTTCATTCCCGCCGATCGACGAGGAGCCTATTGAGGGTGTGCGCAGAGTGCCATCACGGCGTCCTGTAAGATGACGTCTGGGGGCCTCTTGCTGCTCTTGAGCGCTACGTCAGTCTCTGCGATCAGAGCGAAGGCATGTCCGAGGCTGTCGGCCGTGAACTGACGTGCCGAGGCCGTGAGGTCCTTCGCCTTGAACGGGGGTGCGCCCGCGCGGGTCGCGGCTTCCTGCGGACGGAGCCCCTCCGAAAGCGCTTGGCGCATCCGGGCAACGATCCGAAGTTGGCGGGCAACCATGGCGAGCAAGCGAAGAGGCGGCTCACGATCCGCAAGCAGGGACTGGGCGGCGGCCATGCCTTTGCGGCGGTCCTTGAGGCCGATCGCGTCGACGAGGCTCCAGATCGAGTCCACCCGGATTCGCGTGACACATGCTGCGACGTCCTCGGTGCCGATCCGCTGACCTGATCCCACGAATAGCGAGAGGCGCTCGATCGAATCGTCGATCGCGCCCAGATCATCGCCTATGGCGTCGAGCAACGATTCGACCGCGTCGGACGCGATGTTGTGACCGCGTGCGGAGGCCTCTCCTTTGACGAAGGCTCTGAGCTCGCGGCCTCGAAGCGGCTTCGCGTCGACGAGCCACCCGCTTTTCTTCGCCTTTTTGGCCAGTTTCCCGCGACCGTCAAGCTTGTCAGCCGAGATGACGAGGGCCGTGGACTCGTTTGGTTCTTCGAGGTACTCGGCGAGCTTCGATTGCTCGGTCGGCGTCATTGAATCGGCGTGGCGAACGAGAACGAAGCGTCGTTCGGACATCATCGGGAGCGTCCGCGCGGCCGAGATCACCGGTGCTGCGTCGAGGCCCTTGCCATCGTAGAGGTCGATGTTGAACCCGGGGACGCCAGCCGCATCCACTGCACGTCGGATCGCGTCCACCGCGCGCTCGATGAGCAAGCGTTCGGTTCCGAGCAGCACATAGACCGGAGACAGGTTGCCGTCGGCGGCCCCTTTGATGACGTCATGAATCGTGGGCACGTACTAGCGGGTTTCGTCTTCTGAGAAAGTGACTTCGCCGCTGTGTTGTACCTGGTCTCCGAGAATTTGAAAGCGGTATCGGCCGACCTCTTGTCGTCTCACCGTGACCACCATTTCGAGGCGACGGTTCGGCTCGAACTGGGGGCGCTTGAGGTACATCTTGTGCACGATCGTCCGTTGACTCGTGTCGCTCACGAAGACGGTCATCGCTGGTGCGATGAATTTTCGCTCGGCTGTTTGAATATCGTAGAAGAGTACTTCGAACTCCGAGTCGCGCACCGGAGCGTTGAACGACGCGACGAGACTCGCGCGCCACTGGCGGTCTTCGACCGGGGCGTCCTTCGTTTCTCGAAGGCGCGTCGCCTTGTTGGCTCGGGCGAATCGAAGCACGCCCAACTCGTTGAGCGAACGCGGGATCCCTCGCTGGGTCAAAAAGATTTTGGCGCGAAGCCCGGCCGCGGCTCGCACGTCGTCACCCGGTGTGAGCGCCGCCAGAAGTACTGCCGCCGTCGCGGCGATAAAGACGAGTCGTAGTCTCAAAGCTGGGTCCTCCGTTGCCTTTGAACCAGGCTAACAAGTGTAATTATCCAATAACAGGGTGACAGGGTGGGATGATGTATGCGGTGCGCGCGATCGTTCGGCCGGCCTACGCCGTCGAAAAGTTGTCCCGCGGCCTGCCGCCCGCTAACTCCGGAGCGAGGCAGCAGGGGGATGACGCGGGGATGACGACGGTCGGCGGAGGAGTCAAAGGGCTGGTCGCGCGAGCGCAGCGGGAGGCTCAGCGGCGCGGAGACAGCCCATCCACGGGCTATCTCCTGTTGGTGATGCTGCAGGCGGGCGGCCCCACAGGGAGTTTGCTCTCCGACGCCGGGGTTCGCGAGGGGGAGCTTCTCAGCGCGCTTCGCCTCGTGGATCCGGAGTCCACCAGCGCGCTCGAGCGCGCGAGCGAGCGCGCGTATCGCATCGCTAAGGCCATGGGCGATGACGAAGTGCTCCCGACCCATCTGCTCTACGCGATCACGCGCGACAGCCGAAGCGCCGCGCACAGAAGCCTCGCGCATGTGGGTGCGGGTCCTAAGCGGGTGCAGGAAGCGTTGCGCCAGCTGCTCTCGCCCAACCGCACGTCTCGCCAGCGTATCTCCACCCAAATTCGACCGGTCTCGCAATCGCGACCGCAGGCGTCGCCACCCGAACGGCCGTCAGCGCGTCGGAGTGCGGCGCCGGTGCCCCTCCTCGAGCTTCGCGTCGAGAAACCCGAAGCGCTCCGCGATGTGCGCCCTTCCAACGAGACCAAAGCGGATGTGCCTGAGCCGGAAGAAGAGGTGATTGTCCCTTCCTCGTCGCCCTTCGCGCTCGATGCGGGCGCGTACCCCATGCTTTGCAAGTTGGGGCGAAACCTCACGGAGATGGCGGCACTCGGGGAAATCGACGAGGTAATCGGCAGGGAAGCTGAGATCGAACGCCTGCTCGACGTCTTGGCGCGGCGTCGGTCGAACAATCCGCTTCTCATCGGCCCGCCCGGCGTGGGGAAAACGGCGATTGTCGAGGGTCTTGCGCGCGAGCTCGCACTCGGTGGAGCAGGTGTCCGTGGCCTCGAGGGGACAATCGTCGTCGAGCTTTCGGCAGGCGGTCTCGTGTCGGGAACGGGTGTCCGTGGTGCGCTGTCCGAACGCATGCGGCGGCTCCAGTTCGAAGTGAAGCGTGCAAAAGGGCGGATCGTCCTGTTCATCGACGAGGTGCACGCGCTCTTCACCGGTGGAGACTCGCCCGACGACCTGGCGCACGAACTGAAAGCGTCGCTTGCGCGCGGAGAGCTTCCCTGCATTGGCGCCACGACGGACGCGGAGTATCGCAAGTACGTCGAACGCGACGCTGCCCTCGCGCGTCGCTTCTCGCCGATTCACGTCACGGAGCCCGCGCCCGAGGATGCGGTGGAGATCCTTCGTGGCATCGCACCCCGGTATGAGGTTCATCACGGGATCGCATACGCCCCCGATGCCGTAGAGTCCTCGGTCGAGTTCTCGGTTCGGTACATGCCGGAGCAGTCGCTTCCGGACAAAGCGATAGGGCTGCTCGACCTTGCGGGCGCGCGCATGAGGCGGCGCGGTGGCACGATCGTCGACCGCGAAGCGATCGCCCAAGTCGTTGCCGAGAAGGTACGCGTGCCGGCGGAGCGACTACTCGTTTCGGACGCCCAAAAACTCTTGGAACTCGAGCGACATCTCGCCGAGCATGTGGTGGGCCATGGAAAGGTCATGGAGCGGGTCGGCGATGCGCTCCGAAAAGGGGCTGCCGGCTTCCATGGCGACCGACCTCTCGCCACCTTTCTGTTCCTCGGGCCGACCGGTGTTGGCAAGACCGAGACCGCGCGCGCTCTCAACGAGTTGTTCTTTCCAGGCTGTGCCATGACCCGGATCGACATGAGTGAACTGAGTGAATCGCACGCCGTCGCGAAGCTCGTCGGGGCGCCTCCCGGGTACGTCGGGCACGAAGCCGGAGGTCAGTTGACGGAGTCCGTCCGGCACCGACCCTATCAGCTCGTCTTGCTCGACGAGGTTGAGAAAGCCCACGTCGACGTACTCCAGTCGCTGCTACCGTTGCTGGAGGATGGGCGGTTGACGGATGGCAAGGGCCGGACCGTCGACTGCACCCACACGATCATCGTGATGACATCCAATCTTGGTGGCGAGGAAGCGACCGGCGGCGCCAACACGATTGGGTTCGGACGCGACAACGAGGAAGAGGCCGACACTTCCTCCGCTGCGCTTGCTGCGGCGCGCAGAGCGCTGCCACCCGAGTTGTGGAACAGAATCGATGAGCCACTGTTCTTTGGACGACTGAGCCGCGACGAAGTCGCCGAGATCGCTCGCCGCCTCGTTGGGCGCGTTGCGAGGCAACTACAGGAGCGACAGGGCGTCGTTCTTCGGGTCGACGCGTCTGCGATCGACTCCCTGGTTGCGCTTGGAGGGTACGACCGCGACCTTGGAGCGCGGCCCATGAGACGCGCGATCGGGAGACTCCTCGAAGCGCCGCTAGCTGCCGCGATCCTCGCCGGGGACTTCAAGCCCGGAGATCGAGTCCTTGCCCGTGGAAGTGAGTCGACTCTCCGTTTCGAGGTCGACGAAGGGTCTGTCGAAGCGGCTGAGTGAGTCAGCGCCGCGCGATCAGTCGGCGAATGGCTCGCGCGCGCTGCGGCTGGAGACCCTGCGCCTCGGCGGTCTGAACGATGACCGGAAGCACCGCATCGTATGCAGCGAGGGCCTTTCGGTGAGCCTTCCTGAGCGCCGCGCGGTGTTGCGAGACGGTCGATCGATCTCCGCGCGCAACGGGCCCGGTCAGGGCCGTGGGGGTTCCAAGACGTGCGACGTTGTCTCCCACACTCTGCACGAGACCTCCCACCGCGCGTTGGGCATCCCGTCGAGACATCCCGAGCTTCTCGAAGAGACCGACGGCGACGTGCGCGAGGGCCGCAGCGCCGTTCGCGGCTAGCGCGGCAGCCGCGTGGTAGGTGGGGTCGTCCGTGGCGCCGACGACTGCATGTGCTTCGCAGGCGTTCGCCACCTTGCGAGCGGCGGCAACGGCTTGTCGGGATCCGCAGACGACGAACGTCATACCCGAGAGACGCGGATGTCGCGTCGCACTCGGAAACGATACGAGTGGGTGCATGATACCTATGTGAGCACCTCGAGATGCGCAGGCGTCGAGCACCGCGACCGGCCGGGCTCCCGCGCAATGAATGACAACGGCTCCGCGGCGGAGTGATGGTGCGATCGCAGACGCCACTGATTCGATTGCCGTGTCAGGCACGGCGATGATGATGACCTCGGCGTTCCGGATTGCCGCCGGGGTCAGCCTCTTGCCAACGGTCGCCACGCGAAACGTCCTGTCTTTTGCGAGGCTGTGAGCAAGAGCGTTGCCGACACGACCTCTACCGATGATCGTGGTGTTCATCGGCCGGTGTGTGATCCGTCGAGGTACAGGCCATGGTCGCGCACGTGCTGAATCACGTCGGACGGTACCATGCCGTCTACGGCGGATCGTGATTCAACCAAGCGTCGAATTTCGGTCGAGTTGATGTTCGGAATCGACACTGGGCAGTTGGGTGGCGCCGGGTATCCGTCACGCCCCACGACGATGGGAGGTGCCGCCTGGACGATATCCTCCCAACGATGCCAGCGCGGCGTGGTGGGCAAGACGTCTGATCCCACCAACAGGCGAAATGAGACCTCCGGGTAATCATCGCGGAGGGCCTGGATGGTCTCGAGTGTGTGGCTGACCCCGCCACGCGCTTGCTCGACCGTCGATACGGTAACGTTTCGAAACGGGGCGAATGCGAGCGCGCACATCGCGACACGTTCGTCGAACGCCGCTCCATGCTGCTTCCCGAACGCATGCTTCCATGTGGGAATCACCCAGACAGCGTCGATCTCCGTGGCGGAGAGCGCCCATGCAACGGAGAGCACATGACCGAGATGTGGCGGATCGAAACTGCCTCCGTAGAGCGCGACGGTCGAGTGGGTCACGGGGCGACCTTCATTTTGGCTCCTCGCCCCTGGATGCCCTCGGTCCATGCGACCTCGCCGTCGAGATCGATCGCGCGAAGTGTCACTCCGCCGCTCTCCGACTGGTCGTCGAGCGTTCCAATGTGACCATCCCCAAGTGGGCCAGGGGAAAAGAAGGAACGCGCCCCGTAGCGTTTGAACGCCAAGGAGGATGCATCCCCGTACACGACGACGTTCGAGTTGATGACGTCTTCTTCACCGAGACTCGATTTCGTTCGAACGAGCAGGACGATTCGATCGTCGAGCATCTCGACGCCGTTCGCCGGGGGCTGAGGTACGACTCGAAGCTTCTCGAGGTAGCGCGCGCCACGAAGCGATCGAACCACTTCGCTCACCTCCTCGGCCGAACCGGTCGCCGCGACGCGAGCCACCTGCTGCTCGAAACTCAGATCGGATTTCGGTGCCCCATGGTTGGTAATGAAGTCGCGAATCGCTTCGTCGGCGGCCAAGTAGAAAACGGTGTCGGCCTCGAGCTCGCCCACGAGCAGTTCGACGGCGCGCTCGAGGAGCGTGGCGTCCGATCCGGCAGGTCCGATGAATCCAAGGCGCATGGTCTATGGATCTACACCAGCTTGGGCCCGCGCTTCAAAATGTGCGTTGCTCATGGCGAAACGGATGAGATTCCACACTTCGGGGGTCTGGCGGATCATGGACAACCGGGCGCTTAGCGTCTCCGGGATCTCGCGCCCGGATGCCTTCAAGAGTGCGTGCACCGCCGAAGGAACGTCCCCTGTGAGCGTCAAAGCGATATGGCTTCCAAGGTCCGCGATCGCCATGGGCACGGCACTCGATGAGAAGTCGACGTCCCCGCGGATCTCGAGCACGAGGCTTTCGATCTCGTCGCGGGCGCGTCGGGGCGCCGAGCGCACCAGCTTTCGTCTCAATTCTTGCGCATCTGGGGGCGCAGGTCGTGCGGCACGGCTTGCC
>JBATTM010000106.1:0-2862 GCA_049670545.1 Polyangiales bacterium | reverse complement strand
GGCAACGCCCCACAGTGCGCGCCCCCACACCGGCGCATCGCCTGGGAGAAAGAAACCCGCGACGACGAATGCACCCAGCAGCAGACCCGCCGCGAGTCCCCACGCGGACCGCGCAGTTCGTCGCACGCGGAGCGCTGCTTGGACGAGAGCGGTCATACGGTAGCGGTGTTACGCCCGCCCCTAGACAACAGCAAAAAACCGGCCCGATGTGGGGTGAGCGCCTACCTATTGCGACGGAAACTGAAACACGAACTCTTCGGGGCGGACCATTCCGAGCTCATCGCGCGCGATGCGCTCGACGTAGTCGGTGTCGGCCCGGAGCGCGTCGATCTCGTTCTTGAGCGTCGCGATTTCATGGACCAGCTCGGCATTCGAGCCGCGCAGCTCCTCGAGCTCGTCTTTGAGGGAACGGAACCGCGGGAGCCCCTGCTCGTCGAGCACCAACGTCGGCACGGTCATGATCGCCATGACCATGAGCAGAAAGGGCAGCAATGCCGCAGTTGGCTTCATGCAACCGAGCCTGCATCAGCAGATCGAATCCACCAATTTTTCGGCGTCGAGCCAGGGCTTGACACAATCGACGCAGATTCTACTTTGCGAGAGGTGTCCATGACGTTGGATGAGAGACATCGGCGAATCCTATTTGCCGTGGTGACGGAGTACATCGCTTCGGGGACGCCCGTGAGCTCGCGCCGGATCGCCAAGCGCTACGCCGTGAGTCTCTCCCCGGCGACGATCCGAAACGTCCTGGCCGACCTCGAGGACAGCGAGCTCCTTCACCAGCCCCATACGAGCGCGGGGCGCGTGCCGACCGACGCAGGGTTCCGGTTCTTCGTCGACGCGATGGCGACCGCAGGGCAGATCTCGGACGCTCATCGAACGGCCCTCATCGAACGCCTGCAAAGCCTCGACCCCGGGGCGGATGCCGTTCGGGCGACCGGGCAGCTGCTGAGTCACCTGACCGGCACCGCGACGATCATCGCGCGACCGTCGGTGACGGAGGCGCGCCTCGATCAGCTTCGGTTCATGCGCCTCACGAGCGGCCGTACGTTGGCCGTCTTGGTATCGCGATCGGGGACAGTAGAGAATCGCATCGTCGCAACCGAGCTCGACGTCGACGATCGGGCCCTCGAGCGCGTCAACAACTACCTGGCCGAGCTCGTAGGCGGTCGCACGTTGCGGGCTGTGCGTGACCTTCTGGTCCTTCGAATCGCAACCGAGCAAAGTCAGGTCGAACTTCTTCGTCAACAGGCAAGTCGCATCGTCGAAGCAACCGTGGAGGGCCAGGTCGACCAGCCCAACGTGGTCATCGAAGGACAAGGCGCCTTATTCGATCGCCCCGAGTTCGGGGATGTGGAGAAGATCCGCGGCTATCTCGGCGCATTCGAGGACAAACGAAAGCTTCTCAGCCTCCTCGAGCAGACCCTCGAGGCCAACGGGGTCCAGGTGTTCATCGGTTCGGAAGCGGCGCTGACCGATCTTCAGGACATTAGCGTGATCTCGACCCCTTACCGTAGGGACGGATCGACGATCGGCTCGTTTGGCATCGTCGGGCCGACTAGAATGGATTACAGGAAGTACGTGCCCTTGGTGGGCTTCGCCGCCGATGTGCTGAGCGACGTTCTCGACGGTCGTGTGCCGGGCAAATCCAAAGACTCCTAAGCAAAGTCGAAGTAAAGAATGAGTGAACACGAGGGGGAAAAGCCCGGTAACGGGCAGGGCGCGGCAGAGGCCGATGACGACGTGATCTTCCCTGAAGAAGAGGCGGACGCTGAATCGGTCGATGAGGCCAGTGAAGAGCAATCCGCAGTCGAAAGCGCGCGCGCAGAGCGTGATCGAATGCGCGAGCAATTGCTTCGAATCGCTGCGGATTTCGACAATTTTCGAAAGCGTTCACGCAAGGAGATCGAGGAAGTCCGTCGGCGTACGATCGAAGACACCGTACGGGAAGTGCTACCGATCATCGACAACCTCGAGCGCGCCGCGGAGGCGACGAGCGGGGCCAAAGACGTGGACGCGGTCGCCGAGGGTGTGAGCATGGTGCTGCGCGGGTTCGAGGAGGTCGCTTCGCGGCTCGGGCTGAAGCGGGTCGAGGCAGTCGGCAAGATGTTTGACCCGACGCTTCACGACGCCATGCAGCAACAAGAGACCGAGGAACACCC
Organism: Polyangiales bacterium; assembly: GCA_049670545.1. GTDB lineage: Bacteria > Myxococcota_A > Polyangia > Polyangiales > Houyiibacteriaceae > SG8-38. The sequence goes on along the minus strand of JBATTM010000106.1, from coordinate 700 downwards.
ACCCGGCACGATCGTCGCCGAAGTGGTGCCGGGCTACGAGCTCGCAGATCGCCTGCTGAGGCCGGCGATGGTGGTCGTGGCACGCCCACCAACCGGCACAGGTGATCAGGCCGGGAGTGACGATGAGTCTTCAAGTGTAAACTCGGACGACTCCGAATAATCCGCCGCGAAGATGCAACAACCCCGAGGCTCGGGTTATAACGAACGGCAGGCGCATGGGGAAAATCATCGGGATCGATCTTGGCACGACCAACTCGTGCGTGGCGTTCGTCGACAACGGCGAGCCGCAAGTGATCCCGAATGCCGAGGGCAGCCGCACGACCCCGTCGGTCGTCTCGTTCTCGAAAGACGGGGAGCGTCGCGTCGGAAGCGTCGCAAAGCGACAAGGGGTTACGCACCCGGAGAACACCGTCTTCGCGATCAAGCGTTTGATGGGCTTGTCGTTCGCGTCCGAGCAAGCACAGAAGCACGCCAAACTCGCACCCTATCGCGTGGTCGAGAGCGACGGCGGCGACGCCTGGGTCCAGATCGACGACAAGCGATATTCGCCACCCGAGATTTCGGCGATGGTGCTCGAGAAGATGCGCGAAGTGGCTGAGTCGTATCTCGGCGAAGACGTGACGGAAGCGATCGTCACCGTCCCCGCATACTTCAACGACGCGCAACGGTCGGCCACGATTGCGGCCGGCAAGATCGCGGG
>JBATTM010000105.1:0-2841 GCA_049670545.1 Polyangiales bacterium | reverse complement strand
GTGCAATGCCTGGCGCGAGCGAGTTCGCGGTGCCGGAAGGCGGGGCTATCCGCGTCAAGCACAACGACTTCACCTTCATCGTGAAGGACGTCAAAGCAGGTAAGAAGGTCGCAGGTCACGCGAAGATCGACGTTCGACCGATGATCTACGTGGCGGGTGCCGCCCTCTTCGCAAGTCTCGTGCTCACGATGTTCTATTTTCAGCCTCCGCGTCCGCGTGGGCTTTCGTCCGACCTTCTCAGCACGGACTCTCGTCTCATTCAGTTCTTGATGGAGCCTGAGGAGCTCGAGGAGCCAGAGCCCGAGTGGCTCAACGGCGCCGACTCATCTGGAGGCGGAACTGGCAAGGCGCACGAAGGTGAGCAGGGCCAGATGGGCGACGAGAAGGCCGACAAGAACAAGAACAAGTACGGCATCCAAGGTCCGGAAGACAATCCAGATCCAGTCATGGCCCGAGAGCAAGCGGAGCAGGAGGCCCGGACCGCGGGTATCATCGGGACGCTCGCAGCGATGCAGGGCTCCTTCAATGCGCCCACGTCTCCGTACGGGGCGGACTTCGCACTCGGCAATGATCCGATGAGCGCGCTTGGCGCGATGACCGGCAACGACATCGGCCAGAACTTCGGCTTTGGCGGCCTCGGTCTCCGTGGCACCGGCCGTGGAGGCGGTGGGCTTGGTCAGGGCACGATCGGAATGGGCAACTTCGGCACGATCGGTCGCGGTGGCGGTCGAGGTGCAGGTGAGGGCGGCTACGGCCGCGGCGCAGGCGGGTTCCGCGGGCGTTCGGCTGGAGTTCCTCAGGTGCGCAGTGGCGGGGCCGAGGTCCGAGGCTCGCTCTCCAAGGAAGTCATTCGCCGCGTGGTTCGGCGCCACATCAACGAGGTGAAGTTCTGCTACGAGCAGCAGCTCAACGCCCGCCCCGATCTCCAAGGCCGTGTCACCACTCGGTTCGTGATATCGCCGACCGGTTCGGTGCAATCGGCGATGGTGGCCAATTCGAGCCTTCGAAACGAGGCGGTCGAAAGCTGCATCGTCCGGGCGGTCCGCCGCTGGACGTTCCCGGCGCCTGATGGTGGCGGTGTGGTCGTCGTCAACTACCCGTTCCTCCTCGACGCTGCGGGCCAGTGACCCACGGGTCACCACCCCCGAAAAAGCGCGTTTTCCTTCAAATATCCCGGATCTCCAGCCCTGTTCTGTCGTTCAGGGCGGTGGAGGTCTGCGGGCCTTGGCCAAAAAGGCGGAAACGCTGGAAAAATAGCTTAGTTTAGAGTTGTTGGCTGGGCGACATATGCTGTAGGATTGAAGTGCTTGTGGATTTTCAAGCTTAGGGAGGCACGCATGCGAGCTCACAAAATCGGCTTTGTGTTGGTCGGACTCATCCTCATGGGCGGCAACTGTTCGCGCGCCCGCGTGGAGTCGATGAACGAGATGAACGCGGGGGTCGAAATGGCCCAGCTCAAGCGGTACAGCGAGGCCGCGGAGATGCTCGAGAAAGCAGCCGCACTGGATCCCACCAATCACCAGGCGTACTTCAATCTCGCCATCGTGCAGATCGAGCAGCGCAATTTCTCGGCTGCGCGTGAGGCGTTGGAGCGCGCAGTGGTCGCGAAGCCGGACATGGCCGGGTATCACGAGAAGCTTGGCACCGTGCTGATCGAACTCGAGGATTGGAAGGCATCGGAAGCCGCCTTGCGCAAGTCGCTCGAACTCGACCCGACTCTCTTCAAGGCGCACTTCAAACTCGGGCGGGTCTATGAAGAGCTCGACGATCAGCAGAACGCCCTTTTTCAGTACACCGATGCGATCAAGACGGGGCCGCGCTTCTTGCCCTCGTACTCGGCTTTGGGTCGACTCTACGCTGATCTTCGGTACCCGGAGAACGCTGCGCAGGTCCTCAGTGAGGCGCTCAAGGTGGCGATGCCGAACACCGAAGAGGAGGCGAACATCCATCACCTTCTCGGCACGGTGTATCAGCAGCAGCGAAAGTTCGACGACGCGGTTACGGAGTTCCAAGCGGCGCTCGGCATTGTGCCGGGGATGCCCGACGCGCTCTTCGCTCTCGGTTGGACATACGCGCTCCAAAACAACGACGAGGAAGCCAAGCGCTACCTCACTAAGTACGTGATGATGGCGGGGGCAGAAGCGCCAGAGAACTACGTCAAAGCAGCAAAAGATCGTCTTGCAGAACTTAGGACCGAATCGCCGTAAGGGGGCTGAGGCAACATGTCGGAAGAACACGAATCGGGGGATGAGGTTCTGGAGCTGAGCGCCGACCAGGTCGCTGAGCTTGCGACGCTCGACGAGGCTATCGCCAAGTTCGAGCAACAGAAGCGATGGTCGGACATGATCCGGTCCATCTTGAAGAAAGCGGACGTGGTCGTTGACCGGGGGGTCAAGGCGGATCTGCTGCGCCAAGCGGGCATGCTCTACCTCGAGCGGTCGAGCAACCAGGCGGAAGCGATCAATTGTTTTGAACGACTGCTCGAGATCGATGAGACGGACACCGACGCGATCGGCCGCCTGAAGCAGATGTACGAGAAGCGGCGCGATTGGGAGAAGCTGATCCGAACGATGCAGCGCGAGGTCGAGCTTCTGCCTGAAGACGACCAGCTGATTCGTTACGCGGAGATGGCAGACCTAGCGACGCAACGTCTCCGCAAGCCGGAAGTGTGTATCGAGTTGTGGCAGAAGGTGCTGGCCGGAGATCCGCTCAACCCGAACGCGCTCAGCAATTTGGCGCAACTGTATGAACGCGCCCGTCAGTGGGAGCCGCTCGCGGCGGTCCTCGAGACGCTGATCGAGAGCGACACCGACGTCGTGCAAATGAAGCAACAGCTTCAGA
>JBATTM010000104.1:0-5318 GCA_049670545.1 Polyangiales bacterium | reverse complement strand
CCAAACACGTACCACCAGGTCGCGTTGCGCGGGACGATGTGCTCGAGCGCCGGCCGCAGCATGTCGGTGAAACCACCGCGGTCGTCGATCCATTGCCACATCGCCTTGAGTCGCCGCATGCCTCCTCCTCAGGTCTCGCTGTCGGGCGCGGGGTATGTCGTGAAGGGAATGGGAGAGGTACGAATCTGAACCAACCCGTTGTGGACACGCACGGGGTACCGAGGCAGCGGCCGTGGGGGTGGGCCACCAGCGACCGTGCCGTCGTTGTAGTAGACACCTCCGTGACACGGACACATGAAGAGGTCTGCGCTTGCGATCCATCGGACGGGGCACCCTAGATGGGTGCAGTTGACTGTGAATGCAGTGAAGTCTTCGCCGTCGTTGCGGCGGAGCCACGCGGCCGTGTTGGCCGTGACGCCAGCCCATGGCAGCGGAGACGGATCTTCGTATTGGACCTTCACCGTCTTGCCGACCTCGAAGTCTTTTAGCGACCCCACGTCGCGCCACACCTCTTTGACGCGTTTCGTGAAGGGGCCGACGACGAACCCAACGACGGGGATCCCGAGGATCGCGCCGCTCAGTGCACCAAGGGTCAGGGAGAGACGGGTCAGCATCCGCCGTCGAGACGGATCGGTCTCGGGATCATAGTCGTCATGGTCAGTCATCACGGCTCCTGATGTCGTTTCGGATGTCGAGGATCCACCCGGCCAGCGAGAACCCCATCAGCAGGAGCCCCGTGGCCACGAAGATGTACGACACCACATACTCGTAGGCGGGCGAAATCACGAAGAAGACGATCCCGAGGGCCAGGCCAGCCGGCCAGAACCCAGGAGTCGGCAAGTGTTCCGGACCCGGCTTGGTCCAGCCTTCTCGGTCCTGAGGTTCACCTGAGGCCATGGCTGCCCCTTTCTGGCGCCACATCGGCGGCGCCGTCAGCCATCCACCGCTTGGCGATCACGAGGATCGTCGCCAGGTACACCATGCATGCTGGGACCCACATCATGAGGCCGCCAAGCTGTTGGTCGGCGGCATGCGTCAACTGCCACTGGTTCTGAATGAGCGGAAGGATTCCCAAGGTATCGACCGGATGCATGTAGATTGGGCAGGCGGACACGGGCGCGAACGTGAGGAGGACCCCGAGAAGCGTGCATGCAAGGCACCCCGTGAAGAGATACGCGATCGACGCGGGGGGCGAGAGGCGCTCCGCGCGAACTGGATGGATGACCGGCCAGTAGAACGCGACGCCCGCGGCCAACATGGTGGCGCATTGGGCCACATACACCGGCGGCGAGGTGACCGAAGCCATGCAGAGCGTCGGGATATGCCAAAGCCACATGATCCCGAGGCCGAGCATCCACGACATGGGTGCCCTCCCAAAGGTGTCTTGGGCAGCGCGGAGCCGTGGGCGCGTGAGCGCGGCGGCCACGCGATCAGGCGGAAGGCTCGCGATCAAGAGTGGCGGGATCACCAGAAGGAGGAGGAGGTGTTGCACGACGTGGGCACTGAAGAGGTAGCCGTCGGCCAAAACCGCGATCGGGGATACGGTGGCCAGCAGAAACGTCCCGACCGCGCCGAGCATCGCCGCGAGCCGAACCCCGGGCCGAACACCGAACGCCCACCCATACGCCCCAAGCGCCGCGATCGCGACGAGCCACGACAGCGAGTCAAAGCGCCAGAGGTCGGTCAGCACGTGCCAGGTGGTCATATGATCCTCCCGAGATAGATGATCGAGAACACGAAGATCCAGACAACATCGACGAAGTGCCAGTAGTAGCCTGTCGCTCTCACGATGGTTTCTTCGCCCTTGCCAAGCCCCCCGTTGCGTCGGAGGAGTGTGACGACCAGCAACGCCAGCAAGCCGACGAATACGTGAAACCCGTGAAACCCTGTCGTGGTAAAGAACGTCGCCGCGAATAGAGACCCCGCGGGGGTGAACTTGCCCGTGATCAAGTCGTAGTACTCCCACGCCTGACCGGCGAGAAACGTCAGGCCGAGCGCCATCGTGACAACCAGCCACGTCGTCGCGCCCTTGCCGTTCTCTTTGCGCAGGGAGCGCTCTGCCAAGAAGAGAGTTCCGCTGCTCGCGAAGAGCGCAATGCTGAACGCCCCCGTGCGCTCGATGTCGAGCGGCCCCGGCCCTGAGCCGAACTCGAAGAAATTGTAGATCACGAACGCGACGAGAAGCATCATGAAGAACACGGTCTCTGAAACGATGAACGCCGTGACCGAGACGATCGGTGCGGCAGGTCGCTTGGGTAGAGAGGGCGTGTCCACCTCAGCCTTGTCGGCCAGCAACTCGGGATGTGCGAGGTCGAACATCGGGCGACGACCTCGAACTGGCGGCACCAGCTCGAAGTTGTGCTCGGGTGGCGGTGAGGTCGCGGCCCATTCGAGAGTCCATGCGTTCCATGGGTTGTCGCCAGCCTTTTCACCACGCCTGAGACTGATCGCGATGTTGTAGAGCATCACGAGCACGGAGACGGCGATCACACCCGTGCCGATCGTCGACAGCATGTTGAGGGCTTCGTAGCCCGGCAGGTCCGGGTAGGTGAACACTCGCCGCGGCATTCCCATGAAGCCAAGGAAGTGCATCCCGAGGAAAGTTAGATTGAAGCCGATCAGCATCAGCCAGAAATGCCATTTGCCGAGGCGTTCGCTCAGCATGCGGCCGCTGATCTTCGGAAACCAGTAGTAGAGCCCGGCGGCCATGCCGAAGACGAACCCACCGAAGAGCACGAAATGGAAGTGGGCCACCACGTAGTAGCTGTCTGTGACCTGCCAATCGATCGGGGCAGATGCGAGGGTGACCCCGCTGAGGCCACCGATGACGAACTCGATCAGGAAGCCGATGCAGAAGAGCATGGCGGTCGTGAACTGGATCCGACCCCCCACCATCGTGGCGGACCAGTTGAAGATCTTGACGCCAGTGGGCACCGCGATCAGAAGGCTGGCGGCGGTGAAGAAGAGGTCGGGGCCACGTCCCATGCCGACGGCGAACATGTGGTGGGCCCAGACACTCAGGCTGAGGATCCCGATGGCCACCGTCGATGCTGCGACGAACGAATAGCCGAAGATCGGCTTGCGTGAGAACACGGGAATGATCTCGGAGATCATCCCGAACACCGGAAGGATGAGAACGTAGACTTCCGGGTGCCCGAACACCCAAAAGAAGTGCTGCCACACGACGGCGCTTCCGCCTCGATCTGGTAGAAAAATCGCGGCGTCGAGGTGGCGGTCGACGAGCAGCATGACGATCGCCGAGTTCAGCGCGGGAATCGCGAGGATGATCAAAATCGAGGTGACGAAGATCATCCAAATGAAGAGGGGCATGCGGGAAATCCGCATCCCGGGTGCGCGAAGCGTGATCACCGTGACGATGATGTTGATCGCGCTTCCGACCGACCCAATCCCGAGCGCTAGCAACGACAGCAACCAATAGTCGACGCCCTCGTTGAGGTTGAATGGCAACTCGGTCAGCGGCGCGTAGGAGAACCAGCCCGCGTTCGGCGCCCCACCCGCGAGAAAGCTCCAGTGCAACATCATCCCGGCAAACGGGACTAGCCAGAAACTGAACGCGTTGAGCCGTGGAAACGCGACGTCTCGGGCACCTATCATCAGTGGCACGAGGTAGTTCCCGAAGCCGGCGATCAACGGCATGCCGACCAAGAACACCATGGTTGTGCCGTGCATCGTGAACAGTTGGTTGTAGAGCTCTGGGGAGATGAAGTCGTTCTCGGGCACCGCTAGCTGGATGCGCATGAAGACCGCTTCGAGCCCGGCCACCGCGAAAAAGAACACCGAGGTGATCAGGTACATGATGCCGACACGCTTGTGATCGACGGTCGTCACCCAGGACACAAGGCCCGTCGGCGGCGCTTCGACTTCTCCGTCGAGGGTGGCCTCTCGTGTCATTTGAGCCCGTGTAGGAATGCAGCAAGAGCTGCGGTGTCTTCCGTGGAGAACTGGAAGTTGGGCATGTGGCAGCCTTCTTTGATCGCCTGAGGGTTCTTCATCCACTTCGCGAGGTTGGCCTCGCTGTTGGGAAGGACGCCGGAACCGATCAACCGACGGCTTGCAAGATGGGTGAGGTCTGGGCCGACCTGCATCGGGCGGCTCTTGTCGGGGAGGCCCGAGAGCGCGTGGCACGCATTGCACGTCTCGCCGGTGTAGACCGCGAGGCCTGCGCGGGCCTGCGCAGTGCTTGGCGGCTCGGCAGGCTTCGACTGCGCCTCGAGCCATGCCTCGAACTCCTCGACCGGGTGCACGACGACGTCAAAGCGCATCCAGGCGTGCTGCACGCCACAGAACTCCGCGCACACGCCCTCGTAAAGGCCCGGCTCTTCGGGGGTGAACACCAAGTGGTGTACCCGCCCCGGGACGACATCGATCTTGCGCGACAGCGCGGGCACCCAGAAGTCGTGGATGACGTCGCCGGATTCCAGCTGGAGGTGGACCTTGGTGCCGACGGGAACGTGAACCTCATTGGCCGACACGACACCGGACCCCGGATACTCCACCTCCCACCACCACTGATGGCCGCGCACGACGACATCGGGGGGACCTTCCGGCACCGGATCCGAATCGCGGGCCGCGCCAACCGACAGCACGAAGATCGCCGCAACGATGGCCAGGGGGATCGCCGTCCATATCGCTTCGAGCCAAGCATGGTCGTTCTCGACCGCATCGGGGGCTTCTTGGCCTCGCCTACGTTCGCGAATCGCACGAATGATCGCGTATGCGATGATCGAGACCACGACGACCAGGATCGCGGCGCAGATCCACAGAACGAGGATGAAGAGATCCGAGATCGCACTCGCTTGAGGACTGACCGGGTCGAACATAGCTGCACGCGCGCCGCGGGGCCTTCCAACCTCCCCGCCGCCAGAACCCGAGGACTACCATGCGGGACGCACCACCGGCAACGGAGTTCGCTAGGGAGGCGTGATCACGTCGGGGCCACCCTCGGACTTGCCCAGTCGAACGAGCGCACGCTCGAGCAGCGCGGTGTAGATCGGGCGGGTACCAAGGCCGTGGGCGGTGATCGTCGAAGCCATGCACGTCAGCATCAAAGGCAGGATTTGCGTGAAGTTGCCCGTCATCTCGGCTGTGAGAATGATGCCGGTGAGCGGAGCACGCACGACAGCCGCGAAAAACGCACCCATTCCCGCCACAGCGAAGTGCGCCGGGACCAGGTTGCCACCGATACCGAAGGAGTGAACCACCTGCCCGTAGGCGACGCCAGCAATCGTGCCAATGGCGAGCATCGGAGCGAAGAGGCCCCCGGGCGCACCCGTCGTGTAGCTCGCAATGGTCATGAT
>JBATTM010000103.1:0-4847 GCA_049670545.1 Polyangiales bacterium | reverse complement strand
GCTCAAGACCGTGACGAATTCCGGACATCGAAGAACGACGCGGCACGCACGATGACGCACGCGCCATCGTTGCCGCGCGTGACTTTAATCGTTGCGCTGATCGGGCTGGGATGGATGGGCTCCGAACAGACTGCGCGAGGTCAGGGTCCGGATGGTGTGGATCAACCTTCGCCGGAGTTGCCAAACGCGAGCGAGACACTCGATGTCCAGGCGAAAGAATTCGCTGAAATTCTAGTGATGCTCCGGAAAGAGCGGCAGAGCGCGAGGCGATGGGAGGTGGCGTTCGGAATCACCTCTGGCTTGGTGCTCGCCGGCTTTGCGGGTTGGCGACTGATCGCGGACCCGGGTTCCAACCAGCTCTCGCGCGGTCTCGGCGTGCTGTTTACAGGATTCGCCGCGCTGAACCTCGCGCGGGGATTCACGGCACTCCGGCGACCCCAGATCGAGGAGGAACTCTCGCTTCGATTCGACCAGGCGCTCGAGGATGGTCTCACGGAGGCGGACGTGTCTCGGTTTGAGGGGGAGTTGTACGCGACGGCACGGTCGCGATGGCGGGCACGTCGCGTGGACCGCTGGTTCGGGTTTGCGCGCGCAATCGGCGGGGCGTTCGTCGCCGGGATACTCCCACTGACGAACGCGAACCGCAGCACGCGTCGAAGCGGCTACATCGTGGGCAGCCTGTTCTTCAGCGTCGGGATGATCGAGTTCGGCCGCTCATTCAAGGTGTCAGCCGCGGAGCGCGCGTGGCACACCTACCAACAACTCGAATAGGTGGTCCGACGACAACCAACGCCCGCACGCGGTTCGGCGGAGCGCGCTCACAACTTCCAAGTTGACGTGCCGCCGCAACACGGACAAGGTCGAGCGTGCGGATGATCATGATGACTGGACCGATCGTGGGCAAGGCACGGTCGCGGTGACCGATCGTCGTTGGTGGCAACGAAAGCGTCTTCGTTGGCCGATTGGCATCGTCGTGTTCTTCGTCGCCGCGCGGATCGCTCTCCCATTCGTCGTCGAGTGGAAAATCGACAAGGAGCTCGGCGCGCTCGACGGTTATTACGGCAAGATCAACGATGTCGACATTCAACTTTGGCGCGGCGGGTACGTGCTCGAAGGAATCGAGATCGTAAAGACTGGAGCCGGCATTCCAACGCCGTTCTTCAAGTCGCCGCGAGCCGAGGTGTCGGTTCAGTGGCGCGCACTATTCGACGGCGCAATCGTGGCTGACGGCAGCATCCTCGAACCGCAACTAAACTTCGTCAAAGGCCCCACCGAGGCAGAGAGCCAATACGGAGAAGGAGTCGACTGGCAGAAGGAGATCCTGTCGCTAGTGCCCTTGGACATCAACAAGTTCGAAGTGATCGACGGCGACTTTCACTACCGCGACTTCCACTCAGACCCCCCTGTGAACGTATACGTTCAGAGTTTCGACGCGGTCCTGAGGAACCTATCCAACGTGGTCGACGAGACGGAGGATTTGCCAGCGGAATTCTACGGCAAGGGGTTGATCCTCGGAAGCGGCGGTCTCACGATCGACGCGAAGATGGACCTCCTGGCTCCGTCTCCTGAGTTCACCCTCGACCTCGAAATCAAAACACTCAAGCTCACGCAGCTCAACCCACTCCTCAAGGCGTACGTCGGAATCGACGCAGAAGCCGGGCTGTTCTCGCTCTACGCGGAGGTGCATGGAACGGAGAACAGCCTAGACGGCTACGCGAAGCCGATTCTCGAGGGTGTCGAAATTCATGAGCCAGGCGAATCCGGCGACTTTCTCGATCGCGCAGGCGATGCTCTAGTCGGCGCAGGCCTCGAGATCCTCGAAAATCAACCTCATGATCGAATTGCGACCCGAGTCCCGATTTCCGGCTCGCTCGAGGATATCAAGACAAACCCCTGGGTGGTCGTATTCGGCATCCTTCGAAACGCGTTCATCAATGTTTTCACCCACGGGCTGGGCCTCAACAGATCCGACGATGAGGGAGGAAAAGGGGCCGATGAGTGAGCGAACACCCGAACTATTGGCACGAAAAGTGCTGACTTCGTGTACCTTTCCGTCACAACAGCTAGGAGAGACATCATGATCGGTTGGGCAGTTACGTTTTTCATCGTCGCGATCATCGCTTCGGTTCTCGGGTTCACTGGCATCGCCGGCGCCGCCACGAATATCGCTTGGATCCTGGCTGTCGTCGGCCTCGTGCTCGCCGTATTCTTCATGATCTCGGGCCGCAAGCCGCGTTAGTTGGGTGGCGGTCCTCGCTTGAAGGGGGCCGCGTCTCTCGATGCCAGAGAATCGCCCAGAAGACCGAACCGCGAGGCAAGCGGGGCGTGGGCGCACGGCGGACCAGCCATCCGAGTTCCCGTGGACGGCGTGGCGCGACATTGCGCTTCGCGTGAAACGAGAATTCGCGAACGACCAGCTCTCGCTACTCGCGGCCGGAATTGCGTTTTACGGTCTTCTCGCCCTCTTCCCCGGCCTCGCGGTGTTGGTCTCTGTGTACGCGATGCTGTCCGACGCAGCGACGGTTGCGGATCACGTGAACGCGCTGGCAATGGTGCCACAGGGAGTCCGGGACCTGGTTCGCGAGCAACTCGTGGGGTTGAGTCGAGCGTCCGAAACGACCGTGGGGGCAAGTCTCCTTGGGGGCTTCTTGCTTTCCCTGTGGAGCGCGAGCAAGGCGCTGCGGGCCCTCGTGTCCGCCATGAATGTCGCGTACGACGAGACCGAAACCCGCGGATGGCTCCATCGCACCATTCTCGGGTTATCCTTCACCCTGGTTTCGATCACGGCGGGATTCTTTGCGCTCTTGGTGATCGCGGCCCTACCCGCCGCGTTCGAGCAAGCGGGATGGGGGCTCATGGCGCTCGCGCTACCGTGGATCGTCACCCTACTCGCGTTCGCCGGATGGCTGGCCATGCTCTATCGATACGGCCCGAGTCGAGCAGACGCTCGATGGCGATGGATCACACCGGGTTCCATCGCCGCGACCCTCATCTGGCTCCTCGGATCGGTGGGCTTCTCCGCGTACGTGGCTCACTTCGGTCGGTACAACGACACCTATGGTTCGATGGGCGCGACCGTCGTGCTCCTGCTGTGGTTCTGGCTTTCAGCGTGGGCCGTGCTCCTAGGCGCGGAACTCAACGCGGAGATGGAACATCAAACCGCGGAGGACACCACCACGGGAGGCGACCAACCCCGAGGTCAGCGTGACGCGTACGTGGCCGACCACGTGGGCGATGCCCCCGACTAGAGAATAGCCTGACTCGGAAGACTCAAGGCGCACCACGCGCCCCCCGTGAGAGCCGCCCGAGCCAGGCATTCACATCGCAATCGAACCCACATACGGAAGCAGAAAGCGTGCCACCGGGCCCCATGAGGTCGTGGGCGTCTGGGTGTCCACGTCGCCCGCGAAACGAGGCAATCCACCCCAAGTGAGGCAAGACGTCTCCGGACGAGTCTCGCGAGCAGGCTAGTCGAACTCTCTACAGATCTTATTCGGCCGGCACGCGCCCAATCGGTCGAGCGCGGTCAGCGGACCATCGCACGAATCATCGCCAATCGACTCGACGCAAGCTTCGAGGCCCCCGGTATCGATACGATCAGGGCACTCGTACCGACTCAGCTCCTTCGTCCACTTCTTGCTCACCTCGTCCACGCAGGCGTCCATCGATTCGAATTGGTCAGCCGCGCCCGCTGCTTTGCAACGCTCAGAACGTTCGCATACAGCCGTAGTGATCTGCATGATCGCAGCGCGGTGCTGGCCTGTGACGGCGACGCCCCCATCCTTGCCGCCGGGTTCTGCGACGAGACGGGTATCCGCCACTTTGGCCGCGACGGATTCGTTGTCGTCGGAGGAAGGCTGCCTGGCCTTCTCCTCGTGCCGTTCAGCAGCGTTCGTGCACGCCGAGCAAAGAAGAACGAGTGGGGTGAGGAACAGAGCGAGCTTTGAGAAGTTGGTCGTTTTCGGCACTTCGCCTCCGAGACCCGTTACTACCACAGACGAATCAGGGACGGAGAGCTTGATCTGTTTCGTCCCCGCACGGAGATGGTAACCTCGTCGGCACAGTCTGTGCTTCGTACCAACTCTTCGTACTGGAGGCCCCCATGAACCGCGATCCGCAAGACCAACATTCGAAGACCAACGATGCATCCCCGGGCGGGGACCTCAAGGGAGAACTTGCGAGGACTGCGAGCGACCTCAAGGACGAAGGTCGATCCCTGGCGGACACGGCCGCCCAGACGGCCCGTGAGAAGACCCGCGAGTCCTATTACAGGGGCAGGAACGACGTTCAACGTCGCTTGGGCGGGGTCGCCTCGGCTCTTCAAGCCGCCGCGCAAGACCTGGAGAGCGGCGAGGGGGACTTGATAGGCACGGCAGTCGGCAGGGCTGCGGACGAGGTCGAGCGTCTCAGCAACGCCCTCGGCGGCCGCGAGATCGGCGACCTCAAGGCGGAAGCAGAAGGACTCGCACGCCGCCACCCCGCAGTGTTCCTCGGTGCGGCGTTTGGGTTTGGCGTACTAGTCGGGCGCTTCCTCACGAGCTCTGCGAGCCGGACTACTGATGCACGGAGTGCGCTGCCAACCACCGGTCATCCGTCGCCCGGAGCCACGCTGCAGGCGGACGCTCCAGAAAATGCACGCGCCGCTGCCCTCCCAACGGGCGAGCGAAACGCTTCGACATCGGTGACAGACGATGTCGGATGAGTGGCGGCGCGAACCTGCTGCGAGCGCGATCAGAGGTTCAGCAGTTTCCGGGCCCAACGGGGCCGATGAAACTCCGTACGTCGCCCGCATCAAGAACCGGGTCGAGGACCTATCGGAAGACGTGCTGACGCTTACGCAGCAGTAC
>JBATTM010000102.1:0-1537 GCA_049670545.1 Polyangiales bacterium | reverse complement strand
CTTCAACCAAGTGCCGATCGTCGGCGAACGTGGGTACAGCGAGAACCGGGCGTACGCTGGAGTTGGCAGACGGTTCGGGCGCTGGACTCGTCTGTCCGTCGGCTACCAGATGCAGTGGCTCAAGGGCGTCAGCACGAATTTCATCAATCACACGGTGGTCCTTGGGGCATCGTTCGACACCCCCGAGGCCAAGCGGCGAAGCCCACCCGCATCAAGCGCGGGCGAAGCTACGTCCCCGCAAGCATCCCCGACAGCAGCGTCGCCAATCCGAGAAAAGTGAAGAACCCGACGACGTCGGTGACGGTCGTGAGAATGATCGACGAAGCCGTCGCTGGGTCACGGTTGAGCTTGACGAGGACGACCGGGATCATCGCTCCGGCTGCCGAGGCGGCGATCATCGATATGATCATGGCGATGAACATGACGATGCAAAGACCAAGATTCCGGCTCCATATATAGACGCCGATCGACGTCACGGCTGCGATTGCGATGCCATTGACCGTGCCGATGATCAGCTCTTTGACCAGGACACGAAACCCATGAGAGACCCTGATCTCTCGTAGTGCGAGGCCACGCATCGTCACCGCGAGCGCCTGGGCCCCGGTATTGCCCGATTGGCCAGCCACGACTGGCAAGAGCACTGCGACGGCGGTGAACTTCGCGATGGTGCCCTCGAACAACCCGACGACCGACGCTGCGAGGAAGGCGGTGACGAGGTTGATGTTGAGCCATGGCAACCTGCTCTTCACACCGACCCACGGTCGCGAGAGTGCTCGTTCCTCGGCAGAGCCGCCCACCATCTGCTGGAGGTCCCCGATCGCGTCTTCTTGCGCCGCTTCGACCAGGCCGGCTTGCCGAATGACACCGACCACCTGATTCTGTAGATCGACGACGGGAAGGCTCGATAGTTGGTACTCGTTGAGCAGTGCCACCACGTCTTCACGGGGAGTCATGGGTTGAACCGAGACGACGCGAGGCCGCTTCAGCTCCGCAAGCTGTTGCTCTGGATGCGCGCCGACGAGTTCCTGCAGCCGAACGACTCCTTCGAACGCGCCTTGTTCGTCGGTGACTACCAGGTCGGAGATCCTTCGGTCGCTGAGTTGTCGAATGCGCTCGAGGGCGCGTGAAACCGAGGTGTTGCTGGCGAATATCGCCACGTCGGCGTCCATCAAGTTGCCTGCGGTCCCAGGCGGGAACGTGAGGATCCCGCGGATTTCTTCTGCAGACTTGGTCGGGAGTGCATCGAGAAGGCGGGTTCGTGTGTCGGCCGGTAGGCGCGCCAGCAGGTTGGCGGTATACGCGGGGTCGACTGCCGAGGTCAGCTGCGCGACCCCCTCGGAGCCCGCGGCGTCGAGCATGCGGGCCGCGTGGTCCGGCTGGATGTAGCGAAGTACCCGCGCGGCATCACCTGGAAGCTCCTGGCCGAGGACCCGGGCCGCCTCTTCTGGTGTGGCCGTTTCCATCTGCCGCGCGGCCTGCGCGGGATAGCGACGCAAGAAACGTTGGACGATAGGGTGCGCTGCAGAAGTCATGGTCG
>JBATTM010000101.1:0-1970 GCA_049670545.1 Polyangiales bacterium | reverse complement strand
ATGAATGACTTCACGAACTTCGCACTCCAGATGACACTTCCGCCGAATCCGGTGAGAGCCCTCGATCGCTCCTTCACCGCTGCACAACAGCGGGGCATGGATTTCTTCGACGGAAGCACGGGTCAGTTTTCTGATGGAGTAACCTTCGGCGGCAACGCGTTTACCTGCGACGGATGCCACTCGCTTTCCCCTGACGAGGGGTTTTTCGGCACCGGTAAGCTTGCTAGTTTCGAAGGCGAGACCCAGATCTTCAAGATCCCGCACTTGCGAAATCTCTACCAGAAGGTCGGTATGTTCGGGATGCCGAACGTTGACTTTCATCTCCCCGGGAGTGCGAGCCACACTGGCGATCAAGTGCGCGGGACGGGCTTTCTCCATGACGGCGCCACAGACACATTGTTCCGCTTCTTCACCTCTGTCGTGTTCCAGAATCCAGGGCTGTTGTTCAACGACTCCGGTGTCGGGTTCATCGGCGGAAACCCCCAGCGCCGCGATGTCGAGGCTGCCATGCTGGCGTTCGATTCGGATCTTGCACCCATCGTGGGCCAACAAGTCACGCTGAACTTCTCGAACTTTGCAGATGTCAGCAGCCGCCTCGACCTTCTCGAACAGCGGGCGGGCACACCGTTCGAGTCTGCGATCCTGGGCGGGCTCACTACCGAATGCGATCTAGTTGCCCACGGGCAACGAGACTTCCGGCCGCGGGCGGCGCTCTATGACCCCGCAACCGACTCATACATCTTCGACTCTCGAGCGGAGACTCCGGTAAGCGCGGCCGACATGAGGGCCGACTCACAAGCATCGCTGCAGGCCACGACATTTACCTGTGTTCCGCCCGGCTCAGGAGAACGCCTCGGGCACGATAGAGATTTGGACGGGGTCTGGAACCGCGACGAGGCGCTTGCCTTTACGGACTCCGCCAACGCGGGAAGTGTCCCTGGAGGCTGCAGTGACGGCGTCGACAACGACGCGGACGGTCTCATCGACATGGCGGACCCCGGTTGCGAAGATTCGTCGAGTAACGTCGAAAACCCGCAGTGCAGCGACGGCTACGACAACGACGCGGACGGTCTCATCGACATGGCGGACGACGAGTGCGACGCCCCTCACACCGACAACGAGGGCGGCGCTTCAGGAGACTGCCGCGCCGGCCCTACGGGTCCCATCCACGGTGGAACATTGCTCCTTTGGGTCGTCGCACTGGCACTCGGTACCCGGTACAAGCGTAAAACACCGGTCTGAATCTCGGACGGATGACCCAAGCAATGCCGAAGCCCTTCTGCGGGCGGGCAGGGTGAACTCGCTAGTGGAGCTGCCGGTGTGTGCGTGATGCGATGCGGCGCTCCGTGTGTTTCGATGAGTCGGTCGAGCAACGCCGTCACGTCTTGCGAGAAAAAGTCGTTCGACGAGCCGATCGACGACCCAGAAGCTGGTAGCGGGCGCCCCGGCATGGGACCTGGGAATCATCGCGAAACCGGTGTATCATCCCATCGCTGGGCAGCTCGAGAGGAAGAGAATCGATGTCTCGGATTTCCATCTTTCCGTTCGTGCTCGGCTCGACTCTGGTGGTTTTGGCCGCGTTGGCAGTCGTGCCTACGACCGCCAACGCGTGTGGGGGCTTTTTCTGCTCCGCAAACGCACCGGTCAACCAAGCTGCGGAACGGATCATCTTCGCCAAGCACGCCGATGGCAGCGTCACGGCGGTCGTCCAAATCCAATACTCCGGGCCATCGGAAGAGTTCGCGTGGGTGCTCCCCGTCCCAGGCGTTCCGGACGTAGAGGTCTCCTCCGACCTGGCCTTTCAGCGCCTACAGAGCGCGAGCGACCCGCAGTACGTCGCGACGCGGGTGGTCGAGGGCCGGTGCCGTGACGCAAGCCTCTTCGGAACACCCTCGTCCGATTCGGACGGGTCTCTCAATCCCAATGCGAGCTTCACGCCGAACGGTCAGGGGGGCGTCGCTGTCCTCGCG
>JBATTM010000100.1:0-2446 GCA_049670545.1 Polyangiales bacterium | reverse complement strand
CCTCGGCGGGGTTGATGGCGCGGACGCGATCTGCGCGGCTCAGGCGACCGCTGCCGGGCTGGAGGGGGAGTTCGCGGCGTGGCTGTCGACGCTGTCCTCGTCGGTCTCTGATCGACTTGCGCAGTCGACTGACCCCTACGTGCGCGTGGATGGAACCCTCATCGCCAACGATTGGGACGACTTGGTCGACGGGTCAATCATGGCCCCGATCAACCTCGATGCGGACGGAAACCCGCGGGGCGGCGACACGTGGACGGGCACCCTCGCCGACGGCACTCCGTACTTGGGCGAAGACTGCGAGGGATTTACGAGCGACGCCGGTGGAGTCGGCCAATGTGGGTCGAGCGCAACCACAGGCCCTGCATGGACCGAGAACATCACGCCGGCGTGCGCGTCACAGCTTCGCCTCTATTGCGTGCAACAGTGAAGAGCGGCGTTGGCAGCCCGCTACTTGATGAAGAGCATCTCCCGATACTTCGGAAGCGGCCAGTAGTCGTCGGCAACCAGCGTCTCGAGCGTATCGGCGTGGAGCCGAACGGCGTCCATGAGCTCGCGAATGCCTCCCGCGCAGTAGCGCATGTGCGCCTCAGTCGTGTCGAAGTCGTGCTTGGCGAAAGCCTGCTCGAGTGACTCGACTGACGCCATCATCGCGTTCGTTTCTGTGGCGATCGTCTTGAGCGCCTCTGACTCGAACTCGACCCCCAAGGCGGATGTGCTGTTGAGCGTCGCGGCCAGGTCCGAGACGTACGACATCGTCGCGGGATAGAGCACCGTCTTGGCGAGTTCGATGACCAGCTTCGCTTCGACGCCAATCGAAAGGATGTATTGCTCCGCGTACACCTCATATCGGCTCTTGAGTTCGACCGGGGACAGTACCCCCGTTCGCGTGAACAGGTCGACGATGTCTTCCTCGTTGAGATGAGGCAGCGCGTCAGCGGTTGTGGGGATGTTCTTGAGGCCTCGCTCTTCGACCGCAGCCATATGCCACTCCCTCGAATACCCATCGCCGCCGAATACGACGTTGCCGTGCAGCTCCATGAGCTCCTTGAGTACGGTCGCCACCGCCACAGGCTTGTCTTTGCCCGCCGACAGCTCCACTTCCAACTTCTCAGCGATCCAGTCGAGCGAATCCGCAAGCATCGTGTTCATTGCAACGAGCGGGCCCGACACGGACTGGGAAGACCCGACCGCTCGAAACTCGAATCGATTGCCGGTAAACGCGAACGGTGACGTCCGGTTGCGGTCCCCCGGGTCTCGATTGAACGGGAGAATCTGAGACAACCCCAAATCCATGAGGCCGCCATCACTCGACACGGAGACCGCGCCCTCCTTGATGTTGTTGAACACCCCTTCGAGCTGATCACCCAAGTACACCGAGAGAATCGCCGGTGGCGCTTCGTTGGCCCCCAGTCGATGATCGTTGGCGGCAGACGCGATGACGGCACGCAAGAGCGGCCCATAGAGATGCACGCCGCGAATGACCGCACCGCAGAACAACAAGAAGTTCAAGTTCTCGTGGGGCGTGCTGCCTGGGTCGAGGAGATTGCCCTGCGTCGAGTTACCCACGGACCAGTTGACGTGCTTGCCCGAACCGTTGATCCCGGCGAAGGGCTTCTCGTGAAGAAGACACACGAAGCCATGCTCGAGCGCGGTCGCCTTCATGATCGTCATCATCAACTGCTGATGGTCGGCGGCGACGTTGGCGGCTTCGAAGTACGGCGCGAGTTCGAACTGCCCTGGCGCGACCTCGTTGTGATGTGTCTTTGCCGGAATCCCAAGCCGAAACAGCTTGTCCTCGAACGCCTGCATGAAAACCTGGACCCGCTCCGGAATCGCACCGAAATAGTGATCGTCGAATTCCTGTCCCTTCGGCGATGGCGCGCCAAACAGGGTGCGCCCCGCGAGAAGAAGGTCGGGGCGACTGTGCGCGAAATGCGCGTCCACGAGGAAGTACTCTTGTTCGGCGCCGCAACTCGAGTTGAGGGGCGCGATCTCGGTCTCACCCATCAGCGCCAAAACCTTTTGTGCGGCTTTGTCCATGGCCGCATTGGAACGCAGAAGCGGGATCTTCTTGTCGAGCGCCTCGCCCGTCCACGACATGAACACACTCGGAATCATCAGGGTCGCGCCATTGGGCGTGTTCATCACGTACGCGGGGCTGGTCGGGTCCCATGCCGTGTAACCGCGCGCCGCGGCCGTCATTCGAAGGCTCCCGTTCGGGAACGAAGATCCATCGGGTTCGCCCTTGATCAGGAGTCTGCCCGTAAACTCCGTGATCGCCTTGCCGTCCGAGTTGGTGACGATGAAGCCATCGTGCTTCTCGGCGGTGATGTTCGTCATCGGGTAGAAGATGTGAGAGAAAAACTTCACGCCCTTCGACAAGGCCCAGTCCTTCATCGCCGCGGCCACGACGTCCGCCGTAGCCGGGTCGAGCGGAGCCCCCGTC
>JBATTM010000099.1:0-12675 GCA_049670545.1 Polyangiales bacterium | reverse complement strand
ACGCAAAGATGCCCTTGCCGATCTCGAACCTTCCCGTCAGTCCGACCTGCGGCATGCGCGCGGCGCGCACTTGGTCTGCAATGTACTTCGACTGGTTCACTCGAGCCCAGCCCGCGCGCACAGTTTGATTCCGCCTCAGCGCCTCTTCGATCAGGGCGGTGAGCGTGGGATCGCCCATGTTCCGCCACCAGCGCGCATCGCGAATCTGTTCGACGTCGGTCTTCGAGGTTGAAGGTCCGGGTGAAGTCGCCTCGCTCCCTTCGCTGAACGCCTCGGGAATCGGTACCGGCGGAGGGATGTCGGTCGTTTTTCGGTAGTTGCAACCAACGACAAGGAGAGCCAGCGCTACCACGAGTACCTTGTGGAACATCAAGAAAGCTCCTTTCCAGCAAGCGCCCGTGCCATAGCATCGATATGTAGGTCCACCACCTGGTCCAAGTCCACAGGGACGGGGATTCGCTGGGAGATGCTTTCCTTGTTGAGGTCGATCAGGATGACCCCGAGCATGCTCGACCAGAGCTGCACCGCGTGGGGAAGGGGCTCGATGTCGGCGCGCACGCTTCCGTCCGATTGCCCTCGCTGAATCGCCGCGACGGCGTGTTGCAACACCTCGCCGACACGTTGTTGATACAGCCGGAACGCTTCGGTCGAGTCGTCGAGTTTCTCGCCGGCACTCAGCCAATTCAGCGCGAACCGAAAGTGCTGCGGGTTCTCGCGGGTGAATGCGCAGTAGCTCTCGAGCACGCGGCGTGCCGCATCGAGGCCCGAGGTCGCCTTTCCGACGTTCGCCTCCAACATCGGCATGAACCGGCCGATCAGACGTGCCGCGACACCCGCGCACAGCGCCTGCTTGTTCTCGAAGTAGAGATAGAGCGTGCCCTTGCTGAGCTCTGCCGCATCTGCGACGGCGTCCATGCGGAGTGCCTCGTATCCGACGTCCGCGGTGAGCTCCTGCGCGGCATCGAGAATCGCCTCTCGCCGCGCAACCCGCTCTCGCTCTCGTCTCGCTGCGACCGCCACGCTAACTCCTTAGGGCCAAAATGACCGGTCAGTGCCTGACTACGAGTTAGCAAACGATTCGGGCCCCGGAAAGGCCATTGGCCACTTTTTCATTGATTTCGGGGTGATAGGGGGCACACGTTCAGTGCCCGCGCTGTGGTGTGGTGGGAGATCTCGGATTCGAACCGAGGACCGTCGCCGTGTAAAGACGCTGCGCTAGCCACTGCGCCAATCTCCCTCAGAGGCCGGTGCTTCTAGCACGCCTCCGCAAACCCCGCGAGGGCGCCGGACGGCGTTATTGCCGGGCGCCGGGGGCGTCGACGGTGGGCTCGGGGACATCCCCTTGGTCCGGATCATCGGGCGTGACGATCTGGCCTTCCCGGTACTCGACCGGACGGACCGAGTGCTCGCCGAACAGGGCGTCCGGGTCGCTGAGGACGAGAGCCTCGCGAAGTACCTGATCCATGTGCTCGACAAGCACGATGCGCAGCGCATTGAGCACCCGTCGCGGAATCTCGATGAGGTCTTTCTGATTCTCTTTCGGGATCAACACCACTTGGATCTCGGCCCGGTGCGCCGCGAGGAGCTTCTCCTTGAGACCGCCAATCGGCATGATGCGGCCACGAAGGGTAATCTCGCCCGTCATCGCAACCGTCTTGCGAATGGGGATCTTGAGCAGGGCACTGGCGATGCTCGTCGCCATCGTGATGCCCGCGCTCGGCCCATCCTTCGGGACGAAGTTCGGGAAGTGAACGTGGACGTCGTAGCGAGAGTGAAAGTCTTCCTCGAGGCCAAGCACCTTCTGGCGCGACCTGATGTAGCTCATCGCGGCCTGCGCGGACTCTTGCATGCCCTTTTCGAGCAGGCCGGTGATGTGGAGCTTGCCTTTGCCTGGGACGACCGCCACTTCGCACTCGAGGATCGATCCGCCGTACGCGTTGACGGCGAGGCCGTTCGTCAGACCCACGTGGTCTTTGTCGTTGGTCTTGTCGGGCCGGTATTTAGCGACGCCGAGATAGTCGGCGACGTCTTTGGCTTCGACGCGGTAGGTTGTGGTCTTCGAGACTTCGCCGTCTTTCAGGACCTTACGCGCGATCTTTCGGCAAACGCTTCCGATCTCGCGCTCGAGGTTTCGCACACCACTCTCCATCGTGTAGTAGTGGACGACCTGCCGAATGGCGTTCTCCGTGATCTCCATTTCGATGTCGTCGAGGCCTGCGTTCTTGCGCTGCCGGGGCACCAAGTAACGCATCGCGATGTTGAGCTTCTCGTACTCGGTGTAGCCGCTGATCTCGAGGATTTCCATGCGGTCGCGGAGCGGGAGCGGGATGCCGCTGAGGGTATTCGCGGTCGTGACGAACATCACTTCGGAGAGGTCGTAGTCGAGGTCGAGGTAGTGATCGTTGAAGCTGTGGTTCTGTTCCGGATCGAGCACCTCGAGGAGCGCGGATGCGGGGTCGCCCCGAAAATCCGACGACATCTTGTCGATCTCGTCCAGAAGAAAGACCGGATTGTTGGCGCCGACCTTGCGGAGGCATTGGATCAAGCGGCCGGGAAGGGCGCCGATGTACGTGCGGCGGTGACCGCGAATCTCGGCCTCGTCACGCACGCCGCCGAGCGATAGGCGAACGAACTCGCGGCCGGTCGACCGTGCGATGCTGCGCGCGAGAGAAGTCTTGCCGACGCCGGGCGGGCCCACGAGGCAGAGCACGGGCCCCTTGAGCTTCTTCACGAGCGCTTGCACCGCGAGATACTCCACGATGCGTTCTTTCGGCTTCTTGAGGCCGTAGTGGTCCTCGTCGAGGATCTGCTCGGCTGCGTCGATGTCGTAGTTCTCTTCGGACTTGTCGGCCCAGGGCAACGCGAGGACCCAATCGATGTAGTTGCGGATGACGGTCGCTTCCGCGCTCATGGGTTGCATCATCTTGAGCTTCTTCAGCTCTTTTCGGGTCTTGAGATGCGCCTCTTTGGAAAGCTTCTTTTGCTTGATCTGGGTTTCGAGCTCTTGGATTTCGCTCTTGAATTCGTCGCGCTCGCCGAGCTCCTTCTGAATGGCCTGCATCTGCTCATTCAGGTAGTACTCCTTCTGCGTCTTCTCCATTTGCTTCTTCACGCGCGACCGAATCTTCTTTTCGACTTGAAGAATCTCGATTTCGGCGTTCATCAGCTGGAACAGGCGCTCGAGGCGCTTGGCGGGATCCACCGTCTCGAGGATCTCTTGGCGGTCCGCGAGCTTGATGCTCGTGAGATGCACCACGACTGTGTCGGCAAGCTTCGATGGGTCATCGATCGTTTGCACCGTCATGAGCATCTCGGGTGCGATACGTTTGTTGAGCTTCGCGTACACATCGAACGCGGACTGCACCGAGCGAATCAGGGCTTCGACTTCGACGTTCGCTGCGTACACTTCTTCCACGGGCTCGGTCGAGCACGAGAAGTGATCATCGTTGGGCAAGAAGCGCGTGATGCGCGCACGCCGTTTGCCCTCGACGAGGACTTTGACGGTCCCGTCTGGCAGACGAAGCAGCTGGATGATCGTGCCAATCGTCCCGACCTCGAAGATGTCTTCGGGCGTTGGGTCGTTTGTCTTCGCCTTCTTTTGAGCGGCGAGCAGGATCTCTTTGTCCTGCCCCATGGCTTCTTCGAGCGCGTTGATCGACTTCTCACGTCCCACGAAGAGCGGCACGACCATGTGTGGGAACACGATGATGTCCCGGAGGGGAAGCAAGGGGTAGGAATCGCCGTCGCCGTTGCCAGCTCCTGGACCATTCTCGTCGTTGTCGTTTCTATGAAAGAACATCAGTCTACTCGGCGCCCGGAGGCAAAAGGGGGTGCGGCCTTGGCCGCATTAGGCGAGCTCCGCCTCTTCCTTTTCGTAGACGATGAGGGGCATCTCGCCGGAGAGGATTACTTCTTCATTGACGACGACCTCACGAATGTCCGCCTGCGAGGGCACGTCGTACATGATGTCGAGCATCGACTTTTCCATGATGGCGCGTAGGCCTCGCGCGCCCGCGTTTCGCTTCAGCGCCTCGCGCGCGACCGCATGAAGGGCGCCCTGGGCAAACTTCAGTTTCACGCCATCCATCTCGAAGAGCTTTTGGTACTGCTTTACCAGTGCATTTTTCGGTTTGGTGAGGATATCGACCAAGGCGTCTTCGTTGAGCTCGTGCAGCGTGGCAATCACCGGAAGGCGCCCGATGAACTCGGGAATCAGGCCCGCGCGCAGCAGGTCTTCGGGCTCGATTCGCTCCAGCAGTGCGCCGATCTTCTTGTCACGCCGGGACGGGATGTCGGCGCCGAAGCCGAGGGTCCGCTCGCCGATGCGTCGTTCGATCACTTCGTCGAGGCCGACGAACGCGCCGCCGCAGATGAATAGGATGTTCCCAGTATCGATCTGCAAGAAGTCTTGTTGCGGGTGCTTGCGGCCGCCCTTCGGAGGCACGTTGGCGACGGTCCCCTCGATGATCTTGAGGAGGGCCTGCTGCACGCCTTCGCCGCTCACGTCGCGCGTGATCGACGGGTTGTCACCCTTGCGTGCGACCTTGTCGATCTCGTCGATGTACACGATGCCACGCTGGGCACGCTCGACGTCGTGGTCGGCGTTCTGCAGTAGCTGAACGATGATGTTCTCGACGTCTTCCCCGACGTATCCGGCCTCGGTGAGGGTCGTCGCATCCGCGATCGCGAAGGGGACGTTGAGAATCCGCGCCAGCGTCTGCGCCAACAAGGTCTTGCCCGAGCCGGTCGGCCCGAGAAGGAGGATGTTGGACTTCTGAAGCTCGACGTCGTCGGTGGCGAGTTTCGAATCGATGCGCTTGTAGTGATTGTGGACGGCGACCGAGAGGATCCTCTTCGCGCGCTCCTGGCCAATCACATACTCGTCGAGGATCTCTTTGATCTCGGCTGGCTTCGGAAGAGGAGTCGTCGTGGTGAGCGATTCCTCGCGCTCGACCTCCTCGGCGATGATGTCGTTGCACAGGCCGATGCACTCGTCGCAGATGTAGACCGTCGGGCCAGCAATGAGCTTTTTGACTTCCTTCTGTGACTTCCCACAGAAAGAACATTGAAGGTTGCCGTGTCCGTCGTCTCGCCTGCGATCCACCATATACCTGCTCCGGTGAGTCTAGCGTCCTGCCCCCGCGACGGCAAGGACCTCGCGAGGCCGCCACACTGCGTTTTGCGGTTTATTCGTCGGACGTGGCGTCGATCACGTCGTCGATCAGACCGTACTCTTTCGCCTCTTCGGCGGAGAGATAGCGATCGCGCTCCGTGTCGTCCTTAATACGGTCGGTACTCTGACCTGTATGGTTGGCCAGGATCGTGTT
This sequence comes from Polyangiales bacterium, assembly GCA_049670545.1. Lineage (GTDB taxonomy): Bacteria > Myxococcota_A > Polyangia > Polyangiales > Houyiibacteriaceae > SG8-38. Next base: position 7,348 of record JBATTM010000099.1, on the reverse strand, counting down.
CATTTGTTCACGAAGTTTCAAGATCTCTCGCGCATGAATCTCGATGTCGGTTGCCTGCCCGCGAATTCCGCCAAGCGGCTGGTGAATCATGATGCGACTGTTGGGGAGACACTTACGCAATCCCTTCGTGCCAGAAGCGAGAATCCATGCGGCCATCGACGCGGCTTGCCCGAGGCAGACCGTCGACACCGGTGAACGAACGTACTGCATGGTGTCGTAAATCGCGAGCCCGGCTGTAATCGAACCTCCGGGGCTGTTGATGTAGAGCGTGATCTCTTTGTCGGGATCATCACTTTCGAGAAAAAGCATCTGCGCGATGATCGCGTTCGCGACGTCGTCGTTGACCTCGGTGCCGAGAAAGATGATGCGGTCCTTGAGGAGGCGACTGAAGATGTCCCACTGGCGCTCGCCGCGGTGCGTCGTTTCGACCACCCAGGGCATGTACATCTGTGCCTTCGTTGGCTCGCTCATCATTCCTCCCCTTCTGTCGCCTCTTTGCTCGGTTCCGGCTCGGCAGTCGCTGCCGGCTCGTCCGATTCCTCGGGCTCGGGCGGCTCTCCCTCGTTAATCTTGGCGTGCGCGGTAAGAAAAGCCATCACCTTTTCTTCGAGGAGCTGCGATTCGAGGGATTCGCGCTGCGCGTCTGAGTAGTCTGCTTTGACCTTCGCGATGTGCTTTCCAGTTTGGTCGGCCATTTCCTGGAACTTGGCGTTGAGGTCTTCGTCGGTGACTTCAATGCCCTCTTGCCGGGCAAGTGTTCCGAGAAGAACCCCGGCTTGCACACGACGTTGTGCGCGGGTCTCCATGCCCTTGAAGAAGTCGCCCCCAGGCGCCCCTGCTTGGCCGGTCATCTGCATCAGCTGGGCCATCTCGTACATCATCATCTGCTGCTGCTGTTGCACCATGGACGGCGGAACCGGGATGTCGTTGTGCGAGATGAGGCTGGTGACGAGCTGCTCTTTCACTTCGGCGTCGACGCGCTGCTTCACGCCTTGCTCGAGCCCTTCGCGAATCTTCAGTCGTAGCTCGAGGAGGGTCTCGTAGTCGCCGCAGTCTTTGGCAAACTCGTCATCGACTTCAGGCAGGAGTTTTTCGTGGAGGTCTTTCGCGGTGATCGAGAACGACGCGGTCTTGCCTTTGAGATCCTCGTTTGGGTGATCGTCTTCGAACTCGATCTCGAGGGTCTTGTCGTCGCCGGGCTTCATGCCGAGGAGCCCTTCCTTGAGCTCGGCGAGCAAGTTCTCATCGGCGATCTCGACTTGCCTACCCTCGGCACTGAGGTCCTCTTTGATCTCGCCGTCGACAGTGACGGTGTAGTCGATCGTGATCAAGTCCCCCTCTTGCGCGGGGCGTATCGGGTCAGGCACCTGAATCTCGGCGTGCTGGTTCCGCAGACGTTCGACTTCCGCATCGACGTCTTCGTTTGGCACGTCGATCGGGCGCGCCCAGGCTTCGATGCCTTCTGTGACGACGTTGTCGATCTTGGGGCGCACTTCAATCTTGGCACTGAAGGTGAGAGGCTTCCCCTGCTGCAGCTTCGGCGCCTCGCCCATCTCGGGTTGGGCGACGATGTGAAGCTCGTGCTCCTGCACCGCCTGCATCAGGCCTTCCTCGACGAGGGTGCCCGTCACCTGGGCCTTCACCTGGGAGCCGTACACTTGTTTGACGACGTCCTTGGGAGCCTTGCCCGGACGGAAACCACGCACGCGGGCTGTCTTTCCGATCTCGCGATAGGTTTCGTTCAGGTCCTTTTGGATTCGGTCCCACGGGACCTCGACCGTGACCTCGAACAGGACGGGGCTAATCTCTCGGATTTCTGACTGCATTGGACTTCGTTCGGCGTGGCCGAAGGCGGTTCGTACTGCCCAGCCCAAAGGGCGTCAAGGTGCAGCCTTGACGCCGGACCGTTCCCGGTGGAGTTCGACCAGTTCGATCCCCAGTGCCTGCGAAACCTCGAAGATACGCTCGTCTCGGTAGAACTCCTCGAAGACGATCCGGTTGATCCCGGCGTTGCAGATCGCCTTGAAGCAGTGCCAGCAAGGGGATGCAGTCACGTAGATGGAGGAGGCCTCGATCCGTGAGCCGTTCTTTGCCGCCTGGATGATCGCGTTGATCTCGGCGTGGATGGTCCGCACGCAGTGGCCGTCTTCCATCATGTGGCCTTCGTCTTCGCAGTGCGGAAGCCCTCGAACGGACCCGTTATAGCCAGTCGACAGGATCGTCTTGTCCCGCACGATCACCGCTCCGACGTGTTTGCGTGGGCATGTCGAGCGTCGCGACACCACCGTCGCGATGTCCATGAAGTATTCGTCCCAAGAAGCGCGTTCCACGGGCCACTCCTAGCCCGAGCGACATCGGCGGACAACCCCTCAATTGCGGAGCTGCGTACGGCGTTCAGGCGGCGGAGGCGTCCCGTTGATGTCACGGGCGAATCTCTCGAATGACCTGCGCACTGGGGTTCGATGGCGGGGGGGAAGGCCGCGCACGATGAGGAGGGCACGACCGTCGCGGAGTACCCAAGAACCGTTGTTCTCGGGAGACACGCGGGCTGCCGCGCGTTCCGCGACAATCGCGTCTTCTTCCGTGTCCCATGTGGTCCACCATACGACCGCAGCACGATCGCCTCGCGTGTAGAGCGCGAGGTGGTCTCCGGCCCATCCGGCCGCCGCCGCTTCGTCGACGTCGCCAGCCTGGCCTTGACCGAGGTACACCGCGAGTTCGAGTTCCCCGAGCGTATCTTCTGCGATTCTTTCAAATCCCGCGGCATCCAACACCGAGATCGGCGCAACCTCGAACGCCTCCGCGGGCTCGCCCTCGAAGTACTTGTCCGGATGGAGGATCTGCTCCGTCGACACTGGGGGCCGCCGGTGCGCGCGATTGACCGAGGGCCACCCTCCGACGGAGTACACCGCGGCGATGAACTGCAGCCCCCGAAGGTACGGGGCGACCAGCGTCACACGAATGATCGCTGGCGCGTCGTCGAGCTTCTCTCCTTGCACGAACGCATTGGCATTCACGAGGTTCCCCATCTGCTGGATCCCTTGCGTCGCGGCCGACAACGGGATGCCTTGCGCCCTGAGCGTGTTGCCGAGCATCGCGAGGGTGGCGTCCCCCTCGATCACTGCGCGAAACGCATTGTCCGCGTCGGCAGTTCGATCGACGTCATAGGACTCCGCAAGGCCGAGTCGTTGATCCTGCAACGCGTGAACGAGTTCGTGTACCAGGACGAGCCGGGCCTCCTCAGCGTCGTTCGGGCCGAGCCTCCCGCGAAGTCCGTGAATGATGTCTTCACGGATCACCAGGCGACTCTCTTTTGGATCGTAGTACCCGATCACTTGTTCGCCGAGGACTGCCGCGAACATCTCTTCGAGGTCGGCTTTCGGATCGAGCAATCCGAGTGCCCCGTACAGCAAGTGCGCGCGTTCGAGTTCCTCCGCGTCGATCTGCTCGCGAAGGCTCCCCGCGATCGCCACGTCATCCTCGATCTCAATCTCGATCGGAACCTGGAAGCGCAACAGCCGCACGGATTCGGCCGCGTTCGCCAGTCGCTCGAGGACGTCGCGCTCCTCGCGCGTGGCCGGTCGACGCCGCCCATCGTGAGGCTCGGCTGTCGACCCACGGTCTTCAAGTTCTGGCGCCTGCGGCGTCCGTGCGATCGACGGGGTCGTCGGTCCCGGGGGAGGCTGGCTTCCTCCACACCCGGCCAGCGCGAGCCAGCACCAGAGTCCGGACCACAGGCGAGTCATCGACCATCCTCTACCATCACCGTGATCAGCGGTCGCTTTCGCTGCGTGTAGTAGACGAAGCCGCGGGCCGCATCGGTGACGGCACCCTCGACCTCGCCCGGCGTGCGAAACCGTCGGCGCTTGAGCTTTCCAAAGACGTGGGAGGCCACCTGTTCGCCGAGGTGGTCTCGCAGGTTTCGCCCGACTACCCCGGCCGACAGCACGCGCGGGATTGCTCGAATGCGCTCCCCTTCGAGGGTCACGACGAGAGAGAGGACACCTCCTGCCGCCATCGCCCGTCGGTCATCCATGACGCCGTCGTCGAGCGGCCTCGTCCGTTCCAGGTACACCCGCCCTACGGGGACTGAACCTCCGATCGACATCGCGTTCGGCTCGAGCTCGAGTGTCCGACCGTTTCGTAGGATTTCGATTTGCGAGACACCTGCATCCGCAGCCAGCTCCGCGTGGCGGCGCAGGTGATGGTGCGTGCCGTGAACCGGGACGAAGGCCTGAGGTCGGAGGAGCCGAATCATCTCTGCCTCCTCTTCCCGCGTTCCGTGCCCACTTGCGTGCACTTCGGGGTGCCGATGCCGTGTGATCACATCGACGCCGCGTCGCTCCAGTCGATTGATGACATCGAAGACCGCCAGCTCGTTCCCCGGGATGATGCGAGACGAAAAGATGACGGTGTCGCCCGCCTCCACGTGCAGGTGTGAGTGCTCGTCTCGCGCCAAGCGCGTGAGGGAAGAGCCGCGTTCTCCCTGGGTGCCACCCGCTACGATCATGATTTGTTCGCGTGGCATTGCCTCCGCCTCTTCGAACGATACGAGGAGGGACTCGGTGGGCGGGATCAAGCCAAGTGATCGGGCTGCGTCAGTGTGCTTGTTGACCGACATTCCGAGTAGACAAACCTTGCGTCCCACAGTGCGCGCAATGCGCAGCGCGGCTCGCAGTCGGAACACGTTCGACGAGAACGTTGCGACCAGGACCCGACCTCTGGCGGTCGTGACGTGCGCTTCGAGGGCAGCGTCGGCGTCCCGCTCGATTCGCGCCCTGCCGTCGGTGTCCGCCCCTGTCGAGTCACTCAGCAACAGGCGGACTCCGTCAGTGGCGACCTCTTGAAGTCGATCTCGGTCAAAGCGCTGCCCTTCACAGGGATCGCTTTCGATCTTGAAGTCGCCCGTGTGAACAACCGTGCCGACCGGGGTTTCGAGGATGAGTCCGGTCGCGTCTGCGATCGAGTGGTGCACCCCAAACCGCTCGATGTGAAACGGCCCGATGTCGAATGACGTGCCGGCGCCGCCGATGTGAAGGTCGATTCCCTCGAGGCGGTGTTCGGCGAGCCTGTCTTTGATCAGGGCGGCGGCGTAGGGCGGTGCGTACACGGGGACCTTGCGCTCTTTGAGGAAGTACGGGAGCGCGCCAATGTGGTCCTCGTGCCCGTGCGTGATCACGATCGCCTGAAGCCGCTCCCCCTGCTCGTAGAGCCAGCGGAAGTCTGGATGCATCATGTCGGCACCAGCCTCATCGGTGAATCCGATTCCGCAGTCGATCGCGATGGTGGTGTCGGCGATCGACATGGCGGCGCAGTTCATTCCGACCTCACTGAGGCCGCCAAGGGGGATGAAGCGCAGACGATCGGTCACGGGAGGCTCGGATGGCGGGCTAAAGGTGCGGGGGGCTTCGGTCAAGGAGGCGAATGCCCCGTTGACCCGTGTGATTGCGCCGTGCTACGCCGCTGACCGCACGAGTTCATGCGCCGTTTCTTAGCCATTATTGGGGTCGTTTGCCTGTGGGCTGCATCGGGGACGGCGCAGGAAGAGGTCGTGGCCGAGGAGGTTGATGTCGAAGTCGACGCCACCGAGGACGCGCCACCTCAATTGAGGGCGCCGTCTTTCGAAGGGCTCGACCTTCCAACCGAGCCCGAAGAGGTCGACGTGACCGTCGAGGAGGCCGAGGTCTACGAACCCGACGAGTTCGACTTCGAGTCTGAGGATGAGATGGCGGCCGAGGACGCAAAGCTGCTGGGGATGGCCGAGCCGCCAGCGTCGGACCCGACCTTGGCGTCCTGGACGAATCCGCGCCCGGTTTTCTCACTGAACGGCTACTTCCGCGTCCGCGCGAACATGAACAACTTCTTCAATCTCGGTCGGCAACCCCTCGCGCGCCTCTCGGGAGACCCGTTCGGTCGATGGATCGGTCTTGACGCGGGCCAGGACAACGAAGGGATCTTGCCCGCTGGTGGCTGCAGCGGGCCGCCCTCGTCTCCCGCGACCCAGGATCAGCGATGCCCCGGTAGCCGAAGCATCCGATTCGCCAACATGCGGCTACGCCTTCAGCCGACGCTCTCGCTCAGCGACAACATTCGGCTCCACATGATGTTCGACGCGTTCGACAACGTCATTCTGGGTTCGACCCCAGACGTCCGTACCGTCAATCAGTTCGGCCAGGTCGTGGGTCGCGTCCCGGGCGTCCCGGTCGACAGCCTGACGCTGACCCAAGCCCCCCCGGAGGCGTTCCGAAACACGGTGGGGGATTACCTCGTGGTCCGCCGGGCATGGGGCGAGATCACCAACAGCACGATTGGGCAGTTGCGCTTCGGCCGAATGGGGCACCAGTGGGGGCTCGGGATGCTGTGGAATGCCGGGGAGGGCACCAACATCCTCGACACGCAGCTCGACTCCGACTTCCAGAACGAGATCGACCGAATTCAGTTGATCGCCAAGTTCAAGGGGATCTTCTTCGGAGTGTCATGGGACTTCGTCAACAAGGGCTTCACGGTCGACCCGCTCGATGACATTCAGGGCATCCCGATTGACGGGACGCGGGAAGACGACACGCGTCAGTGGAGCTTCATGGTGGCCCGGCGACTCGACCCCATCGCCCAGGAAAAGCGGCTTCGCGCGGGCAAGTGGGTGTTCGCAACAGGCGCGTACTACATTTATCGAAGCCAGTTTCTTTCGTCGTCGACGGCGCCCTTGTTCGGGACGCGCACAGAGATCGAGGCCGACTTCGTGCGGCGCGACGCCAAGGTCCACATCCCTGACGTGTTCATCGAGGCGAAGTGGAAGGAGCTGACGCTGCGTCTGGAGATTGCCGGCATCCTCGGCAAGATTCAGAACATCGCGGCGGGCGAGTTCCCCCCGACGTCCGAGGACGAACCGTTCAAATTGCGCGAATGGGGTTTCGCCTTCGAGGGTGAGTACCGGTTCCTCAACAAGAAGCTTGGCTTGCATCTGAAGGGCGGAGCCGCTTCCGGTGATCCGGATGTCGTCGGGCTGTCCCAGTACGAAGACCTCGCGACCCAGCCGATCGGCAAGAAGACGATCTCGACGTTTTCGTTCAATCCGGACTACCAAATCGACTTGATCTTGTTCAAGCAGATCCTCGGGCGTGTCTCAGGCGCGTACTATTTCGCTCCTGCCTTCAGTTACGACCTGATTCGAACCGACTTCGGGCGCGTCTTTGGAGCTCGGCTCGACTTCATCTACAGCCGCGCGATGTTCGAGCAGCAATCCTACGCGTCCGAACCCACCCTGGGCGCCGAGCTCGACCTCTCCCTCTACTACCGGCCCGAGAACGGCCCCAATTTCTAAGATGGGTTCTTCGCCGCGTTCCAGTAC
>JBATTM010000098.1:0-4919 GCA_049670545.1 Polyangiales bacterium | reverse complement strand
CCCCTGGTGCCAACCCGTTCGCGGCTCGACAGGACCACCAGTGGCACTCCCTGGGGATGGTCGCTCAACGCTATTGAGCTCCTTTTCAAGCATTTTCGGCAAGCTTGCCAACCTCCGGGTTGAGGGCGCGTTCGAGCGACCCAAACACATGGTCGCGCACCATCGTGAGCCGATGTTTCGCCATGATTCGAAAGTCCGGGGAGACCATCGCACCCTGGAACGTGGCGAACGCGCTGAGCATCTGTTGGACGTCTTTTTCGAAGGGCGGCGACCACCGGTGCAACTGTACGGGACCGAGTACCGCTACTCCGCTCGCGTCCACAATCGCGGCGTAGGCCGCCTCGTCGACCGGGCCAAAATGCTCGTTTCGCCAGACCACCACGTGCGCCTCATTGTGCGCCGCTTCGAGCGTGTCTTTGAGACCGACGAGGGTCGAGCGGCCGAGCTGGCCGCCGGTCACGATAGTATGTACGTAGCACGCGCGTCCCGCGTTCCGGAGCATGCGGAAGGCACCGCACTCGTACATATATCGCGTGAGCGGCGCGAACGACGCTTGACCGTTGTCCATCACGACAAACGACTCCCGCTCGTCAAGGAGTGTCTCGACGAGTGCATCGAAGCGCCGTGTGTCGATCTGTTGCTCGGAGTCGAGCAACTCGAGACGCTTGACCCGCAACTCTTCGTAGCAAGAGAGTGTGCGGTTCGAGGGGTCGCACTCGATGCCGAGTGGATCGATCCCCTGATCCATGGCGTATTGGAGAAGCCAAGACGCGGCAACCGACTTGCCAACCCCACCCTTGTTTCCCACGACGCAGTGAAAGTCTTTCATGTCTTCCATTCCTCCTCGGTCAGTCTCAACATCGGCGGCCGCGCGAGCGGCGCCGGGTAACGGTTTGTCCTCGAGCCTCCGACGCTGGGTGCTTCGAAGCTCACCCCTCTTGGCGCCTCCTGCGGCGCCGGCGCTTCTGGACGACGCACGCTTCTTCCGACTTCGCCGCGGGGGCTCTGGGGTGCGTGTTTCTTGCAGTAGCGGAGAAACGTCCGATACGAACCGGCAAAGCCTCCGGGATGCGCGCGGCACGCTTCCCAGACCGTCTTCTTCGTGAACCCCGCCCGAAGCCACTCGGAAATCTTGTCGAGGTGCAAGAGGAAGTAGGGGTACGAGGCACCCTCGACGCTCGGTGGTTTCGGCCCTTGGTTGGTCATTCACGGTTAACCAGTTATCGGTTTTGCCCCCCAAAAAGTTGATCTGTCGGTGATTCGGTCGCCGAGATGCAGCCCAGTTCTCGTCTTTTTTCAGGGACTTACACCAGTGACAACAACATCCGAGGGGCACGTCGACACGTGCCCGCGGCATGCCGTCAGCGCTCCGAAACCGGCTCCATGGCGTCCAAGCGCACCGCGTTGGCGCGAGGCGTACCTTGGTTGACGTGCCTGGTCGCTTTCATCACTAAGGGTGTCCTTCGTTGTCGCGGAGACGCCGAGCGTCCGCCCACGTCACTTCGCGACACCTCCGACTTATCCGAGACATGCAGCGCCAGAGAGGGACCCAACTTGGTTGGGGCAAGGCATAGTTTTGGCAGACGCCAAAACTGCAACGCCCTTCGCGTCGGAACGCGTTCCGAGCTCGGTCGTGATGACGCGCTCAACGCCTCCGGCTTATTCGCGCGTGAAGAACACGGCATCTCGCTCGACAACCGCATCGCGGTGCTTAGGGTCTTTCTTGATGGCACGACCGAAACTCTTTTCGCATCGCATCACCGTGCGCATCAGCGACGCGCACCTCGAGCATCTCCGCCGGCTCTCCGATCAAAGCGGGCTCGATCGAAACGAGGTCATCAGGCGTTTGATCGTGCGCACTGAGATCTCGAGCTCTGACGCCTTTGAAGGACTTTGCGAGATTCAGAGGGTGCAGGCCGAACAGAATCGTCTGGGTGGACTCCTCAAGCTTGCGCTCAGAACGCCGGGCAACACGGGCGCCACGAGGCAGGCGCTCGCGGAGGTCACGCGCGCAACCAGGGAGCTTCGAGCGCTCATCGGCAAGCTTGCGGAGCGCGTGTGATCATCGAGCCGAAGTCTTCAAAGCGGGAGACGGGTGAGGCAACGCGCCCGCGATTTCGAGGGCTGGTGCGCTACATGCTGCGAGGGAAGGGTGAAGAGCGGTGCACCTGGTACATGGCGGAAAACCTACCAGGCCTTGACCGACGGGAAGACGCCGAAACGGCCATCAAAGTCGTCGAGGCCTATCAGCGACGGAACACACGGGCTCGGAGCGACAAGACCTACCACATGGTGATCTCGCTTCATCCCGACGACCGATCCCTCAACGAAGAGGAGTTGGAACGCGTCGTGCGCCGCGCGGTAGCCGCCGCGGGGCTCGAAGAGCACCCTTTCATCGCGGCCCGCCACAGTGACCAGGAGCACGAACACGTTCACGTCGCCGTCAGCAAGATCCATCCGAGGACACTCAAGATTCACCACCCGTGGAAGGACATCGTGCGTTCCAAGGACCTTGCGAGCGAACTCGAGCAAGAGCTCGGACTGCACCAAGTGGAGCGTTCCAACGACCGAGAACGCTCAGTCCGCAGCCACGCCTCAAGGGACTTCGAAGCCGCACGAGGGGAAGAGAGCTTCGAGCGGTGGGCGCAGCGGACCATCGGCCACGCGCTTGACCTCGACGGCATCGGGGGCTGGCAAGAGTTGCACGCGCGCTTGGCGGCCTACGGAGTCCGGCTCGTACCACGGGGCAACGGACTGGCTCTGTCCGACGGCACTCGGGAAGGGTTGCGCTGCAAAGCCTCCGCGCTCGGGCGATCATGGTCCAAGCCACGGCTCACCGCGCGCTACGGGGAATTCGCGCCCGGTCCCTCTCGTGAACAGGTCGCGCGAGACTCACGAGAGCGCTACGAGACAAACCCGCTAGGGCCGCTTCGAGAGGACGGGCTCTGGCGAGAGTATCAGCAGGTACGTGCGCAGGCGCGACAGCTCCGCGTGCGGGCGCAGGAGGACTTCGGTCGCGCATTCAAGGGGGAACGCAATGCACAGCGCTCTCGTTTCAAATTGCGCCACCATATGATTCAATCTCTCCCGATCGACAACAGCGACAAGCGCACCCTCTACAAAGCCATGAGCGTAGAGAGGGCAGCCGCAGATTCCTTGTTGCGAACGAAGACCAAGACGCGACGTGCTGCAATGCATGTCCCCAGGGCTCCGACGTGGAAAGAGTTCCTCGTGGAACGCGCCGAGAACGGCGATCCTCGGGCGGTCCGCAGGCTAGCCCGAAAGCGGGATCGGCGAACCATCGGAATCCAGGCCCATCCGCGCAACACGCTACCCCGAGGTCGCCCGAAGACGAGTCGCGGCACCCTGATGCACGACATTGGCCACGGACTACGGATTCGCGAATCTCCCGGTCTCTTGGAGCTCGTCGGCGATCCGGGCCCCGAAGGGCTCGCTCAGCTTGCAAGCTTCGCTCAGGAACGCTTTCAGGGTCGCCGCATCCGCCTGATCGGCAACCGCGCGGTCACATTGCAGCTCGACGCGCTGATTCGCGAACGGGGCCTTCGTATCACCAGCGACAGGGAGCGCGGACGCTGACCCGATCTCGATCAACTTTCTATCCCCCAAAACGGATAACAGGAAACGAGGTGCGTGGGGCCACGGAGGCCCACCGCCCCGTGGAATGGCCGTTTGAAACCAATCGCGACACCAACCGAAACACCGTGGCTGACACCCGAGGAGGCCTGCAATCGCCTCAAAGTCTCGCAAAAGACTTTCAAGAGGCACGTCACGCCGCGCTTGAAACGAAAGAAGAAAATCGGCAGCCTATGGCGATACCACATCGAGGAGATTGATCAGTGGGGAGAAGACGACAGTCCTACAAGCTCGCGAAGCGAGGCAGCGGAATCTGGTACGTCGTTGGGACAACGCCCGACGGGCGTCGTGTCCATCGGTCCACTCGAACGCGCTCTCGCAAGACGGCTGCTCAAAGGCTCCCGCTGATCGTCGAGCGCGAGGAGGCGGGTGTTCGCGCCACGGTTGCTGAGGTTGCGAACACCCCGCTCGAGGAGCTGCTTGCCGCATGGCTGACTTCGGCCGCTACCGAGGTTGCGTCTGCGCAAGGGAACGGCTCCCTGTTCGAAACCTACGCCCGACACTTCTTGCGTTTCTTTCGCACGACCGAGCGCATCTGCGACGAGGTGGCCATCGAGCAGTACAAAGAGCAACGCCTGGGGCAGGTCCAGGCCACGACGCTCCGTGGCGAGCTCAGCGCCTTGCGGCGCCTGCACCGTTGGATGAAGAAGCGAAAGCTGTTGTCCGCACTGCCCGAGGTTCCGAAAGTTCCCAAACGCGCGACCGGTACGGCCCACAAGCTTGGCAGGCGCCAGGTCGTCAAGCTGTCCCCCGACGAGATGGACGAGATTATCGCGCATCTTCCCGCGCTCACACGCAAAGGCTATCCGGTACGCGACTTCGTCACCTTCGTGCGGGAGACGAGCCTTCGGCCCTCGACGGTCTTCGGCCTCCAGGCGCCCCACGATTACGAACCGGGTGCGCGCCTGCTTCGCATCCGCGACGAAAACGACAAAGCTCGGTTTGGCCGGGATGTGCCGATCACGGACCGCGCCCGAAAGGCGATCGATTCGAGGTTCCCCTGCGACGGGACGATCTTCCCCGAGTTCGATTGTCGAGACCTGCTGCGCGGGGCAGCACGTGCCGCAGGCATCAGCGCGCACCGTGCCAGCAAGCTCAGCATCTACGATTTCCGACATGGTCGAGGCACGGAGTGGGGGCGGACGGGCAACCTGATCGGGATCGCGTACCTGATGGGGCACAAGCACGTCACGACGACGAAGGAGTACCTTCACTCGAACATCGAGGAGGCACGGTCGGTGTTATTTCGCACCACTTTCTTCACC
>JBATTM010000097.1:0-4567 GCA_049670545.1 Polyangiales bacterium | reverse complement strand
CGTCTCCCGGTTGCCCGCGCGTTACAGCAGCCCTTTGCCGGGCACGAAATTGATCTCCAGCCGTACACCGTCGGGATCCTCGAACAACATCGAGTAGTACCCCGGAGCCCACATGCCTTCTTTCGGGGGGTGGATGATCGTCGCGTCGAGACCTTCGAGAAACGCGAAAGCCTCGTCCACATCTTCCCGGTTTCGCGCGCGAAAGCACAGGTGGTGGAGGCCGGGACGCCACTGGTCGAACGGAGATTCGCGGTTCTCTTCCGTGGCCTCACGAATCCCGAGCGCGGTCTTCCCGCCCACGCAATAGAACATTCCGGGCATGTCCATCACCGGCTTCATGCCCAGAAACGGAAGAAGCGCCCCATAGAACTCCCGCGCCTTGGGGAAGTCGGCGACGGTGAGGAACGTGTGCGCGATTCCGTTGATTTCCATGGTGACTCCTTCAGCGGAGGTCTGCCGAGCGTTTGCCCAGAAGCCGCCGCGCAATGATCAGGAGCTGAATCTGCTGGGTGCCTTCGAAGATATCGAGAATCTTCGAATCGCGAGCCCACTTCTCGAGCAGCTCGGTTTGCGAATACCCTTGGCCACCGCAGAGCTCGACGCAGCGAAGGGTCACCGCGTTGGCGACGCGTGCCGCCTTGGCTTTCGACATCGAGGCTTCCATGGAGTTTGGGATCCCGTTATCGGCCATCCACGCCGCTTTGAACATCAACAGACGCCCAGCCTCCCAATCAGCTTCCATTCGAATCAGCTCGGCCTCGACGGCACTCTTGGAGTGGATCGACCCCCGGTAGCGGACCTTCACGCCCTCGCCCGCGAGAAGCTCCCGCGTGTGCTCGAGCGCCGCACGGGCAACCCCGACCGCCATGCCCGCCACGATTGGGCGGGTGTTGTCGAAGGTCTGCATGACCCCCCCGAATCCCTGCTTGGTGTCGATCTCTTCGGTGCCGAGCAGGTTAGCCTTCGGGATGCGGCAATCGGTCAGCGTGATGCTCGCAGTGTCAGACGCGCGAATCCCAAGCTTATGATCGAGCCGCACGACCTCCATCCCCGGGGTGCCGTGGGGCACGACGAACGACTTGATCGCAGCGCGCCCGAGGTTCCGATCGAGCGTCGCCCATACCACCACGACATCCGCTCGACTGCCGGCAGTGACGTAGATCTTCTCGCCGTTGAGGACCCATTCGTCGCCATCGAGTCGGGCGGTCGTGCGAATGTTGGCGGAGTCCGATCCGGCACCCGGTTCGGTGATCGCCATCGCCGCCCAAACCCCGTCAAACCGCTCTTTCTGTTCCGCGTTGGCAACCGCGACGATCGCTGCGTTCCCAAGACCTTGCCTGGGGATCGTCAACGCGAGGCCGACGTCACCCCAACACAACTCGGTCAGCCCAACACACGTAGCCATGTTCGCCCCGTTCCTCGCGCCATCGCCGCCGACCTCCTGCTTGAGGCCCGACACGCTCGTCCCCGCCTGATCTCCTCCGGCGTTGAGCCCATCCATCAGAGCCGCGAGCACATCGAGCTCCTTTGGGTACTTATGCTCGGCTTGGTCGTACTTCTGCGAGATCGGGCGAAACACGTTCTTCGCGATCTGATGCGCCTGGTTTTGCAGCGCGCGGAGATTCTTGGGGAGCTCGAGATACATCACGTGTGCCTTCTACAGTACGAGGTTGCCGTCCATCACGCCGATGGCTCGAAGTTGCCGATACCAAGTCTCGACCGGGTGGTCTTTGACGAAGCCTGCGCCGCCCAACAGCTGCACGCCGTTGGTGCCAATCTCCATCGACTTCTCCGCGCACAGCGTGCGGGCGAGATACGCTTCCCGCGCACAGGGCAGGCCAGCGTCGATGCGGCCTGCCGCACGATAGACGAGCATCTTCATCGACTCGAGCTCAATTGCGATGTTGGCGATCATGAAGGCAACCGCCTGCCGATGCGAGATGGGTTCGCCGAACGCGATCCGCTCGTTGCAGTAAGGAATCACGTAGTCGAGCATCGCCTGGGACGTGCCGAGCGCCATGGCGCCCCACGCGATGCGGCTCCGGTTGACCGCATCTTGATAGGCATCGCCTCCCGCCTTCTCGAGGGCGCCCTGCCCGCCGAGAACCGCGTCGACGGGCACCCTAGCCTTGCGCAACACCAACCGGCCAAGCGCCGCCGCGCCGAGCCCCATCGCGTGATCGTCACGCACGGCGAGGCCGGGCGTGTCCCTCGACACGGCGATCAACCGAGGGCCCACCTTGGGAATCTCGGCTGCAATCAGAAACCATCGGGCACGCGTGCCGAGCGCGACCAGCGACTTTTCCCCATCGAGGACCAGCTCCCCGCCTTTCATCTTGGCGGTGGTGCGAAGCGACTGCGGATCGAACAACGGGTGTGGTTCAACCATGGCGACCGTCGCAGGGTCTCCGTCTCCATCCGCGAGCGGCCGTAGAATGGAAGCTTGTTGTGCCTCGCTTCCCCAGTGCACCAGTGCGTTGACGAAAGAGAGCGAGGACAACGCGGCATAGGCGAGCCCCATGTCGCCGCGCGCGAGGTCCTCAGCAACCAGCATCTGGGAAACCACCGAGACGCGTTCGGCCGCCCCGCCGAGCGCTTCGGGGATCGCCATGGGGATCGCGCCCAGTTCGCCAAACGACTCGAGAAACCCGTCCGGGGGCGCCCCAAGATCGTCGGCCTCAGGCGCCGCGGGTCGCATGACGTCGTCGGCGAAGCGTCGCAGGGTGTCTCGCATCAGCTGCTGCTCTTCACTCAGGCGCAGGTCAAACTTCGGTGAAGCAGTAGATGACGACCCCTTGCCCTTCGGTGCAAAACGCTTGGCGGTCTCCGCCGCGCGACGCGCGCCTTCGAACACCCACTGGCGCGTTCGGTCCTGCAGCCCGAACCGCTCGACGAGGGGGGAGTCGGCCAACTTCGTGAGCGCACGAAGACCGCCGCCCATCACTTCGTTGATGATCTTGTCGTTCGCCACGAAGTCATGCTGAGCTGCCGGTGCAGCCCGGTCAACGGGACATCGCGCGGCGCAACGCTGCGGCAGGGCATGTATGATGCCGCCGATGCTGAGTGGGCTCGACAAGGTGCTAATCGCGGCACTGACCCTGGTGTTGATGGTCGGCATGGGGGCGTCGCTGACGGTTGCGGACTACCGTCGCGCCATTCGCCAGCCGAAAGCAGTCGGGATCGGCCTACTCTCCCAGTTTGGCTGGATGCCGCTGCTCGCGTATGGCGCGATCGACGTGCTCGGCCTCGAGGGGGCCGACGCGCTTGGGCTCCTCATCATGGCATGCACCTCTGGCGGGAATGCGAGCAACATGTTCGCCTACTTCGCGCGCGCAGACCTTGCGCTCAGCGTATCGATGACCGCGGTGTCCACGCTGTTCTCCGTCGTGCTGATGCCGCTCTTGCTCTTCAGCTACGCGCGCTCGATGTCCGACGGACACATCGACGTACCGACCCTCGCCGTGATGGGCACGCTCGCACTCATGCTCTTGCCGATCGCCCTCGGAATGTGGATCCGGCATCGCTCCCGAGAGGCCGCTCGAAGGGTCGAGCGCGTGGGTGCGTGGTCAGGCGCTGTTCTCCTGGGGGTTCTCTTGGTCACGAGCGTGCTCGACCAACTCGATCTGTTGCTCGCGGCGGATGACGCGAGTCTCATTGCCTGCGTGGCGGTGGCGAGCAGCGGCATGATCCTCGGTTACCTCGTCGCACGGGCCGGCGGGCTCGGACCGGCACAGCGGCAAGCGGTATCGTTCGAAACCGGTGTACAAAACGCACCGCTCGCAATCGCCGTGATCCTGGCGACGTTCCCCGCAGACCAGCAGAACGCGCTGCTCAAGATGCCGTTTCTGTACGCGATGACCGCGCTGATGACCGGCACGTTGGCCACCCTCGCCTTTCGACGGTTCCCAACCACCTAGGATCGAGATTCAAGGGAGTAGCTTGCCGATGCTCCCGTACTTACCCTCGAAGGTCTCGATCCATGCTTCGAGCTGGTCGAGTTCGTGTACCGCCAGGCCCTCTTCGTCGTCCGTAAAGAGCCCCTCTTCGAACGACATCTTGGCAAGTGCTCGCGTGCAATCCTTGCCTGCAAACATCCCATAGGGACCACCCGGCCCGTAGAAGTCACGACCTCGCGACACGTCGTAGACGCGTCCACGAATCGCGATCAACAGCGGAGCGGCCAGGTCCGTGCCGTCAAACGACGCGAGTTCCGCGGCGGTGTAGTCACGCACCTCCGCCTTCGGGACCGGCGGAGGCGGAGATTTCGAAAAAAGATTCGTGAACCAGCGGCCGAAACCCATGATTACTCGATCATCGCACCCGAACCACCAAGATGGTAGCCCTCCTCGCCGTGCAACGAGGTGTCGAGACCTTCCGTCTCCTGGTCGTCGGAGACGCGAAGCCCGATCGTGACGTCGATCAGCTTGAGAATGATGAACGTCACCACGAATGAGTACGCCGCTGCGGCAACCACACCGAAGACGTTCTCGACGAAGAGCGTGCTATCCCCGTGGAGCAAACCATTGGTCCCTCCCCACGCTTCGGCCGCCAAGACGCCCGTGAGAAC